>NZ_BDLP01000011.1:0-33297 GCF_001950415.1 Roseomonas sp. TAS13 | reverse complement strand
CGCCTTACGGTGGAGCTGTGCGTAGATGTGATCAAGAGACAGGCGGCGGGAGGGGCAACGCCTGCATGGCGAGCGCCGGCGCCAGCTCGTCGGAGGCCGGCGCCTCCCCCGCTGCCCCGGCGGGCGCCCGGCTCTCCGGGGATGCCACCAATGGAGATGCCGCCGATGGGGCTTCCGGCAGCGGCGCGACTTCTGCCCCATCCCCCACCGCGGAGAAACCCGGAGGCGGCGGCCCCGCCATCGCCGTCCGGAAGGGCTGGGTCCCGTCCGGAGGGAGAACTGGCAGTTCCGGCGGCAGCGCGGCGGCCATCGGGGGCGAATCGCCGCCTGCCTCGATCCCGGCGCGGCGCATCTCGATCCGGGACAGTCGATCCAGGGACTGGCGGCGCAACGCGCTCAGCGCCTCCAGCTGCCGCGCCGCGGCGTCATCCACCGCCCGGGCCTCGCCATAGGGCCGCAGAACCGACAGCACCCCGTTCAGCATCCGGTCCATGGCCTGGTCGATCTGTGCCAGCCCTTCATGGATCTGTGCGCCCTCACGCTCCAGCGCCAGCAGGGAATCCGGCAGGGGCGCATCGGCGGGCGGCAGGGCGGGGAGCGGTTCAGGCCCCGCCCCGACCACGGCCGGTTCCCGACCGGACACAGGCCCAGGCGGCGCGGCAGGTTCCAGAAAATCCATGAAGCCCGCCAGGAACAGGGCAAGCAGCATCATGGCCAGCAGGCCACCCATCAGGATTCGCCGCATTCCTCCCGCCTCCCATGCCTTGGCCTGGGTGATCGCCGGACGGATCGTTCCGGGCCCGGCCGCACCACCATCGGGGGAGCGGGGAATTCATGCAAATCGCCGTTGGGCGAGGCCCGCGGTGCGGGGCACCACCCCCCCCGGTTCAGCCCCGGAACCGGGGCCAGGGACCGGGAGGGGGGTTCAGCCCGGCCGGTCACCCGCCATGCGGGTCGTCATGCACCATGTCGAGGTCGCCGAAGCGGGTGAACTCGCCCTCGAAGAACAGCGGGATGGTGCCGGTGGGGCCGTGGCGCTGCTTGGCGATGATCAGCTCGGCCTTGTTGTGCGCGCGTTCCATATCCTGCTGCCACTTGTCCATCGCCTCGGCGTATTTCTCCGAGTTGTCGAAGTTCAGCTGCTTGGGTGCGCGCTGCGCCAGGTAGTACTCGTCGCGATAGACGAACATCACAACGTCGGCATCCTGCTCGATCGAGCCGGACTCACGCAGGTCCGCCAGTTGTGGCCGCTTGTCCTCGCGCGACTCGACCTGCCGGGAAAGCTGGGACAGGGCGATCACCGGCACCGACAGTTCCTTGGCGATGGCCTTCAGCCCCTGGGTGATCTGCGAGATCTCCAGCACGCGGCTTTCCGGCCGAGACCCGGCGGCGGGGCGCATCAGCTGCAGGTAGTCCACCACGATCATGTCCAGCCCGCGGGTGCGCTTGAGCCGGCGGCAGCGGGTGCGCAGCGCCGAGATGGTGATGGCCGGCGTGTCGTCGATGAAGATCGGCAGCGTCGCCAGCTCGCGCGATGTCTCCACGAAACGGTCGAAGTCGCGCTGCGAGATCTCGCCGCGCCGGATGCGGTCGCCCGAGATCCGCGAATTCTCCGACAGAAGACGGGTGGCGAGCTGGTCGGCGCTCATTTCCAGCGAGAAGACCGCCACGCCGCCCTTGGGCACGGCGTTGGGATTTTCCGCCTGGGCCTCGCGCAGGATGGCGCGGGCGGCGCCGAAGGCGATCTTGGTGGCCAGCGCCGTCTTGCCCATGGCCGGGCGCCCGGCCAGGATCAGCAGGTCCGACGGGTGCAGCCCGCCCATCTTGGCGTCCACGTCGCGCAGGCCGGTGGAGAGGCCGGAGACGCCGGAACCGTTGGTGAAGGCCTTCTCCGCCATCTCCACGGCGCGGACCATGGCGCGCTCGAAGGTGATCAGCGCACCCTCGTTGCCGCCTTCCTTGGCGAGATCGAAGAGCGCCTGCTCGGCGGCCTCCAGCTGCTCCTTGCCGTCCAGCTCGGCCTCGACCCCGAAGGCGCGGTTCACCACCACCTCGCCCAGGTCGATCAACTGCCGCCGCAGCCAGGCGTCGTGGATGACCTTGGCGTATTCGCCGGCATTGATGATGCCCACCATGGCGGAAAGGAGCTGCGCCAGGTAGGCCGGGCCGCCCACCTCGTCGAGCTGGCCGGAATGCTCGAATTCGGCCCGCAGCGTCACCGCGTCCGCGAGCTGCCCCGCCTCGATTCGCCGTTGGATGGAGGCATAGATCCGGCCATTCACCGGATCGGCGAAATGCTCCGATGCCAGGAATTCCGAGACCCGCTCATAGGCCTTGTTGTTGGCCAGAAGGGCCCCCAGCAAGGCCATCTCCGCCTCCAGATTCTGCGGAGGCAGGCGCTGGGACAGGCCCAGCAGGCCGCTGTTCTGGTCGAGCGCGTTCATCCCGCCAGTCTAGCCTCTTTCCGTTTCCGCCGTCCCCTCCCGCGCCGCTGTGGACAAGTGTGGATTCTGGGGATGAGCCGTGGAACCCATTGAAAAAGTTCTTTTATCCTGGAGAATGAGAATGGCTGGCGGTCCGGGCCAAGCCACTCCGGCCGTCCCGGCCTCACCGCTGGCCTCGCCGTTGGCCTCACCGCTGGCCTCACTGGGGCGTGAACGGAAAGCGGGCCGCCCCTGGCGCTCCAGGGGTCCACGCTCCCGCCCCCGGATGCTAGCCCCCTCCCCCATGGCTGACTTCTACCCGCTGCCGCCCTTCTTTCTCGGAATGGGGCTGCTCCTGGCACTGGCCGCCACCCCGCTCTGCCGCCCGGCGGATGCCCCGCCGGGACAGGCGGCCAGCCGCATGCCGGCCCTGGACGGGCTGCGCGGCATCCTCGCCCTGGCGGTCTTCTTCCACCACGCCGCCATCTATCCCCGCCTCCTGGCCGGACAGGGCTGGGGCCTGCCGCCAGCCCATGCCTATGCGGTGATGGGCAAGGGGGCGGTGGGGATGTTCTTCATCATCACCGGCTACCTCTTCTGGGCCAAGCTGCTGCGGGAGGAAGGGCGTCCCTCCTGGCTGGCTCTCTATGCCGGGCGCCTTTTCCGCATCGGCCCGCTCTACCTCGTCGTCATCCTCGCCATGCTGGCCCTGCTGTTCGGCCGGGATGGCGGGGAGCTGCGGGAGCCCGCCACCCAGGTCGCCGGCCAGGTGGGCGAATGGCTGCTGCTCGGCGCCGGCAACCGGCCCGACGTGAACGCCCATGCCGGCACCAACCTGCTCACCGCCGGCGTCACATGGACCCTGCAATACGAGTGGATCTTCTATGCCAGCCTGCCCCTGGCCGCCCTGCTGGCCCGCACCGGGCGGCGGGAGACCTGGCTCACCCTGGCGCTGCTGCTGCTCTGCCTCGCCTGGGCGGGCGGGCATCTGGGGCCATGGGCCGGGGCGGACGAGCCCGGCTTCGTGACGCTTTTCCTGATCGGGATGAGCTGCGCCTCGCTGGAGGCCCGCGGTCTCGGCCGCACGCTCTCGGGCCCCAGTACCTCCCCCCGGGCCGACCGTGCCGCCTCGGTGCTGGTGGTGGGACTGGTCGCCATCTGGTTCGGCGCCGTGCCCCTGCCGAACGACGCCATCGCCCTGGCCGTCATGGGACTGGTCTTCTGGCTGGTCCGCTCCGGCTGCACCGTCTTCGGCCTGCTCACCCTGCGCGCCACGCGGCGCCTCGGCGATGCCAGCTACGGTATCTACCTCCTGCACGGGCTGGTGCTGGCCCTGGCCTTCGCCTTTCCCTGGGTGAAGCAGGCCGCCGCCACCCCGCTCGGCTTCTGGTCGGTGGTGATCGCCTGCGGCATCCCGCTCATCGCCCTGGCCACCCTGCTCCACGCCCTGGTGGAACAGCCCGGCATCCGGGCCGGCCGCCGGGTCGCCCGCTGGATCGGCAATCGGCGCCTCCGGACCGCTCCGGCGGAAGGCTGAGGTGACGCGGCCTCCCGGCTACGTTTCTCCTTATGGCCGGCCTCGTGGGAGAGGCGCCGCCTCTCCCACACCCTGTCCGCGCGGATGGCAACGGCAATCCGCGGAGAGCATGGCTCTCCGGCGCGATCCGGCCACAGGGAGAGCCAGCTTATCGGGTCCAGGGCCCGCAGGGTCCTGGCGGACAGGGGGTCCGGGGCGAAAGGCAGCGCCTTTCCCCCGGGAACAGAGCAACGCCGGACCACAACGGCCAGGGAAAGCCGCCTGTGACGTCAAGCCAGTTGCGCCCTGATCCCCTCCGGCATCGGCTGATGTTCCGCCTCGTACATGTAGTCCCGCGACAGCGGCAGGGCATCGACGCTGCGGGTGAGCTGAAGCTGCCAGTTCATGTGCCCCATCCGCCGGAAGGCGAGTTCGGAACCGACGAGGTAGAACTCGAACATGCGGCAGAAGCGTTCGTCGTAGAGGGACTGGATGGTGTCCCGGTTCGCGGCGAAGCGGCGGCGCCAGTGGGCCAGCGTCTTGGCATAGTGCAGGCGCAGGATCTCGATATCCGTGGCCCAGAGCTTCTCCTTCTCCACCGCCGCCATCACCTCGCTCAAGGCGGGCGAGTAGCCGCCGGGGAAGATGTACTTGGCGATCCAGGGGTTGGTGGAACCCGGCCCGTCGGCCCGGCCGATCGCGTGGATCAGCGCCGCGCCGTCCTCCTTCAGGATCTCGCGCACCTTGCGGAAGAAGGTGCGGTAGTGGCCGACGCCCACATGCTCGAACATGCCCACCGAGACGATCCTGTCCATCGGCCGGTTCCAGGCGCGGTAGTCCATCAGCTCGAAGCGGACACGGTCGGCGAGCCCGGCCTCCTCGGCCCGCTTGCGTGCCTCCGCCAGCTGCTCGGTGGACAGGGTCAGCCCGGTCACGCGGGCACCGTATTCCTTCGCCAGGGTCAGGGCCATGCCGCCCCAGCCGCAGCCGATGTCCAGCACCTCCAGATCCGGCTGGTCCAGCTTCAGCTTGGCAGCGATGTGGCGCTTCTTGAGAAGCTGCGCCTCCTCCAGCGTCTCGTCCCCCTTCGGGAAATAGGCGCAGGAATACTGCCGGTCGCGATCCAGGAAGAGGCTGTAGAGCCGGCTGTCGAGATCATAGTGGTGGGCGACGTTGCGACGGGAGCGTCCGGCCGGGTTGAGCTGGTCGAAACGGCGGCGCAGCCACCGGACCCGTTCCAGAACCATCTCGGCCCCCGGCGGGGTCTCGATGTAGTTCATGGCCAGCACGTCCATCAGCTCGAAGAGGCTGCAGCCCGCGGGCTCGATCTGCCTGTCCATGAAGGATTCGCCGACGCCCAGGCCCGGGTTCAGCACGATGCGGCGGATTGCCGCCATGTCGTTGATCCGCATCCCGGCTTCGGGGCCGGGTTCGCGCCCCTGGAAGACCGTGGTCCGGCCTCCCGGTTCGTGCAGCACCAGACGTCCTCGTCTGATCATCCGCGACAGCATTGCATGCAGCATCGCCGCATATCCTCCGCTGGCATGTGTACCGATGGCGGAAGCTGAAGACGCCGAGGCATGGCTGTCCAGCACCCGGTTGTATGGGACCATGGCACCACTGTCGCCTGAAAGGCACGATGAGATAAATTTAATGCAACATGCAGGCTAACTATTTCTGTACCGAAAGTTTAACGCACTGTTTCATGACACTTTTTCGTCAGGAAACATGAAAAACCCCGTCTCTGACAGTTTCGGGACGGGTCTTCCCGCACACGCAAACATGAAAATGGCGGCGTTGCCGCCGCCATTTTCAGCAGAGGGACTCCGGCGCCCGCCCAGGGCAGTCACCCGGGCGGTTGCGCGAGGGGCCGTTACTCGCGGGCGGCGCCCAGCTCGGACAGCTCGGCGGCCAGCTCGGCCTCCAGGCTCTCCTCCTCGGCCTGCTGCTCGGCGTGCAGGTCCTCGCCGCGGGCCTGCTTGTCGGCCTCTTCCACGGTGCGGGCGACATTCACCGTCACCGGGAAATCGACCTCCGGGTGAAGGGCGACATGCACGATGTGCAGGCCGGTGTCCTTGATCGGGTGCTGCAGCAGCACCTGGTCGCGGCCCACCGTCAGGCCGGCATCCTTGCAGGCATCGGCGATGTCGCGGGAGGTGACGGAACCGTACAGGTTGCCGCCCTCGCCCGCCTGACGGATCAGGGTCACGGAGAGCCCGTCCATGCGCTCGGCGACGCGCTCGGCCTCCTCGCGCCGCTTGAGGTTCTGGGCCTCGAGCTGCGAACGCTCCTCGTCGAAGCGCTTGAGGTTGGCGGCATTGGCGCGGATCGCCTTGCCCTGGGGGAGCAGGTAGTTGCGGGCGTAGCCCGGGCGGACGGTCACGCGCTCGCCCATCTGGCCGAGATGCGGGACCCGCTGCATCAGGATGACTTCGATCATCGGGTTTGTTCTTTCAGGATTGAGGGGGCTTGCGCCCGAACTGTTCGAACAGGCCGAGGCCGACCACGAGGGCCGCGGCCGGAACGGAGAAGAGGACGAGAACGAGATAGAAGAGCACCAGCACCGGACCGCGCGCCCGCCTGTGCACCGCCGCCAGCCCCTGCAGGAACAGGGGCGTCAGCAGTGCCGTCGCCACCACGCTGGCCATCAGCCCCGGCGCCATCCAGGCGGCGGCGAGCGCCGCGACCGGCAGCACCGGGTACCAGGAGGGCAGCCGGGCCGAGGACCAGTCGGGGGCCGGGCGCAGCGCCAGCCGCCGGCGGGACAGCCAGGCCTGGGCGCCGATGCCGCAGAGCATCATCGGCAGGGCCAGCGCCGCGCTGGCGAAGGCGATGCCCATGCGCACCAGCGCCGCGACGGTGGCATCGTCGGCGGTGATTGCGGCCTCCTGCAGCACCGGCTTGATCTGGTCCACGATCGCCTGCTCCAGAACCTCCCCGGTGACGAGGAGGGAGGCGACGCCGGTGATCGCGGGCCAGATGCACAGCAACGCCAGGGGCAGCGACAACTCCAGCCGGTCCGGCCGTCGCAGCGCGGCGGCGAGGATGGTCACCGCCGGCAGCGCCGCCACCAGCAGGAAGACCACCGCGCCGTGGAAGCCCACCACCAGCAGCAGCGCCAGCGCGGCCAGGGCCGCCCCCAGCGCCGCCGAGAACTGTCCCAGCGAGAGCCCCGCCAGGAAGAGCGGTAGCGACGACGCCCAGAGCAGCAGCGTGCCGAGCGGCAGGCCACGGAAGGCCCAAAGGCAGGCGGCCGCGCAGGCAAAGCCCGCCGCGCCGCCCGCCAGGATCCGCGGGTCGTTCAGGACGCCAGCCGTGGGGCGCATCGCCGCCACCTTTCCCTATCCCGTTCCGTTCTCTGTTCCGTGCCGTCCGTCAGTCGTTGATGACGTAGGGCAGCAGCGCCAGGAAGCGGGCGCGCTTGATGGCGTTCGCCAGCTCGCGCTGCTTCTTGGCGGAGACCGCCGTGATGCGGGAGGGCACGATCTTGCCGCGCTCGCTCAGGAAGCGGCTCAGCAGGCGCACGTCCTTGTAGTCGATCTTCGGCGCGTTCGGGCCGGAGAAGGGGCAGGACTTGCGGCGGCGATAGAACGGACGGCGGGCGCCGACGGCCGGGCGGCGGGCGGCGGGCGTCATGTCGGTGTTCGTGTCGGACATCGTGTCTTACTCCTCGCCCTGCGGCTGCTCGATCTCGTCGCGCGGACGCGCACGGAATTCCTCGCGGTCGTCGCGGTCGCGGCGGCCCGAGGAGAAGCGGCCGGCCGGGCGCGGGCCACGGAAGCCACGGTCGCGCTCACGATCCTCGCCACGGCGGGCCAGGATGGCGGAGGGCTCGTCCGTGATCTCTTCCACGCGCAGCGTCATGTGGCGCAGCACGTCCTCGTTCAGGCCGAGCTGGCGGGCGACTTCCTGCTCGACGGCGGGGGCGCAGTCGAGGCCGAGGAGCATGTAGTGCCCCTTGCGGTTCTTCTTGATGCGGTAGGCGAGGCCACGGAGGCCCCAGTACTCGCGCTTCTTCACCTCGCCGCCAGCCTCGGTCAGGATGGCGGTGACCTGATCGGCCACGGCCTCGACCTGCTGCTGCGTGAGCTCGTTACGTGCGATCAGCACGGTTTCGTAAAGCGGCATGAATTCTCCCTGCGGATGTCTCAGCCCGTGGCCGTCATGGCGGGATGCCATGGGCGCGAACAGGCATAGCCGGGCGCGATGCCTCACGCCCGGCAGGGTGCGGCGCGTTTAGACGGGTTTGCGCGGGAAGGAAAGGCGAATCCGCCCCCTCCCCCGCGAGCCAGCCATGCGGGCCGGCAGGTGGTGTCAGCCGTGGGGCCTGAACACCACCTTGATGCAGTTGTCCTTCTTCTCGCGGAAGGTGTCGTAGAGGTCCGGCCCGTCCTCCAGGCTGCTGGAACGGTGGGTGATGATGAAGGAGGGGTCGATCTCCCCCTTCCGGATCCGCTCCAGTAGGGGCTTCATGTAGCGGTGCATATGGGTCTGGCCCGTCCTCATGGTCAGGCCCTTGTTCATGAAGGCCCCCATGGCCACCGGGTCGAAAGCCACATAGACCCCCGGCACGGACACGATGCCCCCCGGACGGCAGGCCAGGATTGCCTGGTTCAGGGCGAAGGCGCGCTCCATGCTGATGGTCTTGCTCATCACCGCCGAGGCGACCTTCTGCACCAGCGTGTCGGCGCCATGGCTTTCCATGCCGACCGCCTCGATCACCGCGTCGGGGCCCAGCCCCTTGGTGAGCTCCAGGATGCTCTCCTGCACCTTGCCCTCGGCATAGTCGATCACCTCGGCCCCGGCCTCCCGCGCCATGGCGAGCCGCTCCGGCACCGTGTCGATGGCGATCACCCGCGCCGCGCCCAGCAGGAAGCACGACTTGATGGTGAGGATGCCGACCGGGCCGCAGCCCCAGACGGCGATGGTCTCGCCGCCTTTGATGTCGCAATGGTCGGCAGCCATGTAGGCCGTGGGGAAGATGTCGGAGAGAAAGAGCACCTGCTCGTCCGACAGATCCTCCGGCACCTTCAGATGGGTCACGTCGGCATAGGGGATGCGCAGATACTCCGCCTGCCCGCCCGGGAAGCCGCCGGTGATATGCGAGTAGCCGAAGAGCCCGGCGGTGGCGTAGCCGAACTGCTCCGCCTGCATCTTGCCGTTGGGGTTGGTGCGCTCGCAGAGGCTCCAGTTGCCCCATTGGCACTGCCGGCAGGCGCCGCAGCAGATGGTGAAGGGCACCACGATCCGGTCGCCGACCTTCAGCGCCGTGTTCTCCTTGCCGACCTCGACCACCTCGCCCATGCATTCATGGCCGAGCACGTCGCCCTTCTCCATGGTCGGGACATAACCGCCCATCAGGTGGAGGTCGGAGCCGCAGATGGCGCAGGCCGTCACCTTGATGATGGCATCGCGCCCGTCTTGGATCTGCGGATCGGGCACGGTCTCGCAGCGGATGGTGCCGCGGCCCTGCCAGGTGAGTGCCTTCATGACCGGTTCTTCCCGAATGACGTGGACCGGCCAGAAACGTTCCGGGGCGGTGCGCTGTTGCGTACCGCCCGATCAAGTCATTCGTGAAAACAAGGATCTGGACGTTATAACATCGCCCTCGGCCTGCTGCCGGTCAGGCGGCCACGGCCTGCCGCACCGCCGCCAGCGCCTCGTTAGCCTTGCCGGCCTCCGGCCCGCCTGCCTGCGCCATGTCCGGCCGCCCGCCGCCGCCCTTGCCGCCCACGGCGGCGGAGGCGGCGCGCACCAGTGCCACGGCATCGGCCCGGCCCTTCGCCGCCTCGCCGACGCCGACCACGATGCTGGCCTTGCCCTCGGCGGTGGAGACCAGCGCCACCACATCCGCCGTGCCGCCCTTCAGGATGGCATCGGCGATGCCCTTCAGGTCCTTGGCCGGGGTGTCGCCCAGGTCGCGCAGCGCAAGGCGGAGGCCGTTCACCTCCTCCACCTCGGCGGCGGCCCCGCCGGTGGCCAGCTTCTTGCGCAGCTCGGCCACGTCGCGCTCCAGCCTGCGCCGCTCCTCCAGCAGGGCGGCGACGCGGGCCGGCACCTCGGCGGTGGTGCTCTTCAGCGCGGCGGCGGCGTCGCGCAGCGTGCGCTCGGCGCCCTCGACCAGCGTCAGGGCGGACTGGCCAGTCACCGCCTCGATGCGGCGGACGCCAGCGGAAACGGCGGCTTCGGAAACGATCTTGAACAGGCCGATATCGCCGGTGCGGGCGACATGCGTGCCGCCGCAGAGTTCCAGCGAATAGACGCCGTGCTTCTCGGTGGCGGCGGGGTCCTCGCCCATGCCGACCACGCGGACCTCGTCGCCATACTTCTCGCCGAACAGCGCCATGGCGCCCGCCTCGACCGCCGCCTCGGGCGTCATCAGCCGGGTGGTCACGGCGGTGTTCTGGCGGATGCGGGCATTCACCTCGCCCTCGACCCAGGCGAGATCCTCGGGCGTCATCGGCGTGGGCTGGGAGACGTCGAAGCGCAGCCGGTCCGGTGCGTTCAGCGAGCCCTTCTGCGCCACATGCGTGCCCAGCCGCCGCCGCAGCGCCTCGTGCAGCAGGTGCGTCGCGGAGTGATGGGCGCGGATCTCGCCGCGGCGGGCATGGTCCACCTCCGCCTGCACCGCTTGGCCGGGCTTCGCCTCGCCATGCGCCACGGTGCCGAGATGCACGAAGAGGCCCAGCTTCTTCTGCGTGTCGCGCACCACGATGCGCGCGCCGTCGGCGGCGGTGATCAGGCCGGTGTCGCCGACTTGGCCGCCGCTCTCGGCATAGAAGGGGGTCTGGTTCAGGATCACCGCGACCTCGGCCCCGGCGGGGGCGGCATCCACCACCTTGCCGTCCGCGACCACGGCCAGGATCTCGGCCTCGGCGCTCTCGGTGGAGTAGCCGAGGAACTCGCTGGCGCCGATCCGCTCCTTCAGGTCGAACCAGAGCGTCTCGGTGGCGGCCTCGCCCGAGCCGGCCCAGGCGGCGCGGGCGCGGCGCTTCTGCTCGGCCATGGCGGCCTCGAAGCCCTCGACATCCACCGGGCGGCCCTCGGCGCGCAGCGCGTCCTGCGTCAGGTCGAGCGGGAAGCCGAAGGTGTCGTAGAGGCGGAAGGCGACCTCGCCCGGCAGGGGCTGGCCCTCGCCCAGCCGGCCCGTCTCCTCGGCCAGCAGGCCCAGGCCGCGGTCCAGCAGGGTGCGGAAACGCGTCTCCTCCAGCCGGAAGGTCTCCTCGATCAGCGGCTGCGCGCGCACCAGCTCCGGATAGGCGGCGCCCATCTGGCGCACCAGCACCGGCACCAGCTTCGCCAGCAGCGGCTCGCGCGAGCCCATCATCTGGGCATGGCGCATGGCGCGGCGGAGGATGCGGCGGAGCACGTAGCCGCGCCCCTCGTTGGAGGGCAGCACGCCGTCGGCGATCAGGAAGGAGCCGGAGCGCAGGTGGTCCGCCACCACGCGGTGGCTGGCCTTGAAGGGTCCGTCCGCCGCCTGCCCCACCAGCTCGGCGCTGGCGGCGATCAGGGCGCGGAAGGTGTCCGTGTCGTAGTTGTCGTGCACGCCCTGCAGGATCGCGGCGAAGCGCTCCAGCCCCATGCCCGTGTCGATCGAGGGGCGGGGCAGCGGCGCGCGCACGCCCGGCGGCCCTTCCTCGTACTGCATGAAGACGAGGTTCCAGATCTCGATGAAGCGGTCGCCATCCTCGTCCGGTGAGCCCGGCGGGCCGCCCGGGATGGAGGGGCCGTGGTCGTAGAAGATCTCGGAACAGGGGCCACAGGGGCCGGTATCGCCCATCCGCCAGAAATTGTCGGAGGTCGGGATGCGGATGATCCGCTGGTCCGGCAGGCCGGCGATCTTGCGCCACAGCGCCGCCGCGTCCTCGTCCTCGGAATAGACCGTGACGAGCAGCTTCTCCTTCGGAAGGGCGAAGTCCTTTGTCAGCAGGGTCCAGGCATGGGTGATCGCCTGTTCCTTGAAATAGTCACCGAAGGAGAAGTTTCCCAGCATCTCGAAGAAGGTATGGTGCCGGGCGGTGTAGCCCACGTTGTCCAGGTCGTTGTGCTTGCCGCCGGCGCGCACGCATTTCTGTGCCGTGGTCGCGGTGGAATAGGGCCGGCGCTCCTGCCCCGTGAAGACGTTCTTGAACTGGACCATGCCGCTGTTGGTGAACATCAGCGTCGGGTCGTTGCGCGGCACGAGCGGCGAGCTCTCGACCACCTGGTGCCCGTTGCGGGCGAAGTAGTCCAGGAAGGTGGCGCGGATGTCGTTGCTGCTGGTCATCGGCCGGCGCTGGTCTTCTCGGGCAGGAAATGGAATCCCTGCGGCATAGCGCGGCACGGCCCGCGGCGCAAAGGGGCGGCCGTTTTTCCCGCCCCCCGGGTTGCGCCTCACGCCCGGCATGGCCGCGCCCCCGGGAGGGAGCGGGGGGTGACAGTGCCGCCGCCCTGTCGGATGATCGCCGCAGCAACGCCCCCGGCCCGGCCTCTCCCAGGCCCGGAAGCAAGAGGGCGGCGGGAGAAGACATCCATGCCCCATCCGACCCGGCGCCTCCTGGGCGCCGCCGCCCTGGCCGCCCTTCCGGCCCTCGCCCTGCCCGGCCGGCCCGTGCTGGCGCAAGGGAAGCCGGCCACGCCCTGGCCCGACCGGACGACCCGCATCGTCGTGCCCTTTCCCCCGGCGGGCACCACCGACATCCTGGCGCGCATCCTGGCCGACCGGCTCGGCCCCAGGCTCGGCGTGGCGGTGGTGGTGGAGAACCGGGCCGGCGCCGCCGGAGTGATCGGCAGCGAGGCCGTGGTGCGCGCCGAGCCGGACGGCACCACCCTGCTGATGACCACGATCGGCACAGGCGCCATCAATTATGCCCTCTACGGCAAGACGCTGACCTTCAAGCCGCAGGACCTCGTCGCCGTCTCCAACATGGCGAAGCTGCCGAACGTCATCATGGTGCCCGCCTCCTCGCCCATCAGGACGCTCGCGGAATTCGTGGCGGCGGCGAAGAAGAAACCCGGCATGACCTTCGCGAGTTCGGGCAACGGCACCAGCCTGCACCTGACCGGCGAGTTGCTGAAGCTGGAGGCCGGGATCGACCTGACCCACGTGCCCTATCGCGGCTCCGGGCCGATGATCACCGACGCCATCGCCGGGCGGGTGGACATGGCGGTGGACAACCTTCCCTCCTCGCTGGGCCATATCAAGGATGGCCGCCTGCGCGCCCTCGCGGTCACCAGCGCCGGGCGCAGCCCGGCCCTGCCCGACGTGCCCACCACCGCCGAGGCCGGGCAGCCCGGCGTGCAGGCCCTGGCCTGGTTCGGCGTCCAGGCCCCAGCCCGGATGCCACGCCCACTGGTGGACCGCCTGGCCACGGAGATCCGCGCCGTGCTGGCCGAGCCCGCCACCATCGCCAAGGTGCGCGAGCAGGGGGCCGAGCCGGTGGGCGATACGCCGGAGGAGTTCGAGGCCTTCATCACTTCCGAGATCGCGCGCTGGGGCGAGGTCGTGCGGCGCGCCAAGGTGACGGTGGACTGAGCCGATGCCCATGCCGAGGGAACGTGTCCTGGTCACCGGCGGTGCCTCCGGGATCGGGCGTGCGGTGGCGGAACGCTGCCGCGATGACGGCTACGAGCCGGTGGTGATCGACATCGGGGGCGCGGAAGGGGACGGCATCCTGCGCGCCGACCTGTCCGACCCGGCGCAGACCGCCCGGGCACTGGAACAGGCGCTGAGGGATGGGCCGATCACCCGGCTGGTGAACAATGTCGGCGTGGTCCTGCCCGGACCGGTGGAGCAGCAGGACCTCACCACGCTGGACCGCGCCGTGGCGCTGAACCTGCGCTGCGCCCTGCAATGCCTGCAGGCGCTGCTGCCGGGGATGAAGGAGGCCGGGTTCGGCCGGGTGGTGAACGTTTCCTCCCGCGCCGCGCTGGGCAAGGAATGGCGCAGCGCCTATGCCGCGACCAAGGCCGGGCTGATCGGCATGACGCGGGTCTGGGCTCTGGAGCTCGGCCCCCGGGGGATCACCGCCAACGCGGTCGGCCCCGGCCCGATCCGCACCGCGCTGTTCGACCGCGCCAACCCGCCCGGCAGCGAGCGGACCCGCGCGATCACCGAGAACATCCCCGTCCGCCGCATGGGCCGGCCGGAGGACGTGGCGCAGGCCGTGTCCTTCCTGCTCGACGCGCGCAGCGGCTTCGTGACCGGGCAGGTGCTCTATGTCTGCGGCGGCATGACAGTGGGCGTGGCGGGGGTGTGACCCCGCCCGCCCTGGGCGCAGATCTCCTGCAGCACCACGGCGTTGTTGTGGGCCACGTCCCGCGCGCCGAAGAGCAGCGTGACCCGCCGGTGCCGCGCCACCTCGGCCAGCAGGCTTTCCAGGGCGAGGCTGCCACGCAGCTCCGCCCGGTAGCGGGCGCGGAACTCCGCCCAGCGGGTCGGGTCGTGCCCGAACCACTGGCGCAGCGCGTTGCTGGGCGCGACCTCCTTCAGCCACAGGCCGATCCAGGCCCCGTCGCGCCGCAGCCCGCGCGGCCAGAGGCGGTCCACCAGGACGCGGAACCCGTCCGCTTCCTCCGGCGGATCGTAGGCGCGGCGGATCCGGACCTCCGGCGCGGCCTCCCGCCGTGTCATGCCGGAACCTCCGCCCGTGCTTCCGGGGAATCCTCCGGGTCGCCCTCCATCCCCAGCCTCTGACGCAGCGCGGGGGCGGTCGGGCCCAGCAGGTCGCGCAGCGTCCGCCCGTCCAGCACCGCCATGAAGGCGCCCAGCGCCTCGGCCAGCGCGCCCTGCAGCCGGCAGGCCCCCGAGATGGCGCAGCCCACGCCCGGCAGCGGCGTGCCGCCCGGGGCGAAGCAGGTGACCAGGGCCAGGTCCTCCTCCGTCACCCGCACCACGTCGCCGATGCGGATCTCCTCCGGTTGGCGTGCCAGGCGCAACCCGCCGCCCCGCCCACGCAGGGTCTCCACGAAGCCCGCCTGGCCGAGCCGGTGCACCACCTTGGTCAGATGGTTCTCGGAGATCCGGTAGGCCTTCGCGATCTCGGCGATGGAGACCAGCCGCTGCGGCCGCAGGCCCAGGAAGATCAGCGTGCGCAGCGCGTAGTCGGAATGCAGGGTCAGGCGCATGGATAAGATGTATGCCCTTTACACCTTTTTGCCAGGGATTTATAAGGTGCATATAGAATGCACCTTATGGATAAGGCCATGCCCAAGCCCCTCAGCGAGAAGACCATCCAGATCGTGAAGGCGACCGTTCCCGCCCTGGAGGCGCACGGCCTGGCCATCACCCGGCGCATGTACGAGCGGATGTTCCAGAACCCCGAGATCCGCGACCTGTTCAACCAGTCGCATCATGGCGAGACGGGCTCGCAGCCCCGCGCCCTGGCCGCGGCGGTGCTGGCCTATGCGCAGAACATCGACAATCTCGGCGTGCTTGGCCCGGCGGTGGAGCGCATCGCGCAGAAGCATGTCGGACTGAACATCCTGCCCGAGCACTACCCGCATGTGGCGACCTCGCTGCTCGGCGCCATCCAGGATGTGCTGGGCGAGGCGGCGACGCCGGAGATCCTGGCCGCCTGGGGCGAGGCCTACTGGTTCCTGGCGGAGCTGCTGATCGGGCGCGAGGCCGAGATCTACCGCGACCAAGCCACGGCGCCCGGCGGCTGGAGCGGCTGGCGCGACTTCCGTGTCGCGGAGAAGCGGGAGGAGAGCGGGATCGTCACCTCCTTCGTGCTGGAGCCTGTGGATGGCGGCGCGGTGGTGCGGCACCGTCCCGGGCAGTACCTGACCTTCTGGCTCGACCTGCCGGGCCATCACCCGCTGAAGCGGAACTACAGCATCTCCTCCGCCCCCGACGACCGGCGCTACCGGATCAGCGTGAAGCGCGAGCCGATGGGCGCGGTGTCCAACTGGCTGCACGACGTGGTCCAGGTGGGCACGGTGCTGAAGGTGGGCGTCCCGGCCGGCGAGTTCTTCCTGGAGCCCCGCCAGCAGGAGCGCCCTGTCGTGCTGCTGAGCGGCGGCGTCGGGCTGACGCCGATGCTGAGCATGCTGGAAAGCATCGCGGCGGAACGGCCGGAGCTGGAGGTGCACTACGTCCACGGCACGCGCGACGGCGGCACCCACGCCATGGGCGCCCGCACGCGGGGGCTGGCGGCCGGAAACCCGCGCATCCATGTCACCAACTTCTACGAGACGCCGCGCTCGCATGACGTCGCCGGCCGCGACTACGACGTGGCCGGATGCATCAGCCCGGAATGGCTCCTCGCCAATACCCCGGTGCGGGAGGCGGATGTCTTCCTTTGCGGCCCGCGGCCCTTCCTGCGCCTCTTCGTGAACGGGCTGATCCAGGCCGGCGTGCCGGCGGACCGCATCCACTACGAGTTCTTCGGCCCGGCCGACGAACTCCTGGCCGCCTGAGGTCCGGCCTCTTCCCCGCGGACGGCCGTTCCCGCATTCCGCTCCGTGGCATCCCCCCGGGGAAGAGGCCCTGCCTCTCGCCCCAAACCCCCACTCCGCCGGAGAGCGATGCCCTCTGGCGCGATCAGGCGCCGGCGGGGGCCAACTCATCGGGTCCAGGGCGCGCAGCGTCCTGGCGGATGGGGGGACCGGGGGTGAAGGCAGAGCCTTCCCCCCGGGACAGAGCAACGCCGAGGGTTCAGGACCAGGTATCCTTCAGCCGGTAGTACGTGCCGACGAAGGGCATGAACCAGGGCGGGCCGAAATGCCCGGGCACCGGCTTCCAATCCAGGCCGCGCAGGGGGTTGGCCTGTGGCTCCCCGGCCATGACGCGGGCCATCCGCTGGCCCATATGCACTGACATCTGAGTGCCATGGCCGCTGTAGCCCATGGCGTAGAACAGCCCGTCCCGTTCGCCCGCGCGCGGTAGGCGGTCGGCGGTGAGATCGACGATGCCACCCCAGCAATAGTCGATGCGCGGCCGGCCGAGCTGCGGGAAGGTGCGGTGCAGCCCGGCCTGCAGCACCCGCCCGCTCTTCGCGTCCGAGCTGGGCGAGGACAGCGCGAAGCGTGCCCGCCCGCCCCAGATCAGCCGGTTGTCGGGTGAGATGCGGAAGTAGTTCCCGACATTCAGCGTCGTCGTGGCGGTGCGGCGCGTCGGCATGATGGAGTCGAGCTGCGGCGCCGCCAGCGGCTCGGTCGCGATGATGAAGCTGCCGATCGGGATCACGCGCCGGCGGAAGAAGAAGGGCATCCGCGGGCTGTAGCCGGTGGCGAGCAGCACCTGCGACGCTTCCAGCACGCCGCGTGGCGTCGTGATGCGGTGCGCCGTGCCGTTCAGCCGCTTCAGCGCGGTCATCGGCGCGTCCTCGAAGATCACGGCGCCATGGCGCTTCGCCGCATCGGCTAGGCCGGCGCCGAAGCGGCCCATGTGCATCTGCGCGCTCTTCCGGTAGAGCAGCCCGCCGAAGAAGACGCCGGAGCCGACCTCCTCGCGGATGCGTTCGCGCGGCACCAGCGCCGTCTCGGCATCCAACTCCCGGTGCAGCAGGTCGAAGCCGCGCGCGATGGCGTCGTAATGCGCCGGCCTGGCCGCCAGCTTGATCTTGCCGCTCCGGCGGAAGTCGCAGGCGATCTGCTCCTCCCGCACGATGCGCTCCACCGTGTCCACCGCATCGTCATAGGCGCGGTACAGCGCCCGCGCCGCTTCCAGCCCCAGCCGCGCGGCCAGGCCGCCGATATCATGCGCCGTGCCGTTGTTCACATGGCCGCCGTTGCGCCCCGAGGCCTGCCCGGCGACCTTCCCGGCCTCCAGCACCACCACGCGCGCGCCGCGTTGCGCCAGGGCCAGCGCGGCGGAAAGCCCGGTGAAGCCGCCGCCGATCACGGCCACGTCCGCCCGCCCTTCCACTGGCCCCATGGCCGCCCCGGCGAAGGGGGTGGCGGTGTCCTGCCAATAGGACAACAGCTTCATCGCCCGGCCCCCGCGCCGCCACGGGCACGATCCGCCTTGCCGGCCCGCCATCGCCTGGACCGGTTCCCTGCCTGTTCCACCGGGCTCGCGCTCCTGCCATCCGGCTCTGCGTCGTGACACCTGCGGGCGGCGCCGAATCGCCCCGGCCGTCATGCCAGAAATGTGCCGGAATTCCTCGCCCATGCCACGCGGCACGGGAAGTGCAACCGGGCTTTGCTTTCCCGCGACACGCCCCCAGATGCCGGTGCAGGGCACGATCGCGGGCCAACGGCCCTCCGTGCCCCCGGCAGGAGGAAACGCGCCATGACGCTCCATGATTCCCGCAAGCTTCCCGGACCGGACCATCCCATCGCCATCGAGCCCAACCCGAAGAGGGTGCAAGTTCGCGTCGCCGGGCGGGTGATCGCCGACAGCCGCCAGGCTCTGGTGCTGCGGGAGACCAGCTATCCGCCGGTGCAGTACGTGCCACGCAGCGACGTGGACATGGCGACGCTGGAACGCAGCCGCCACGCGACCACCTGCCCCTACAAGGGCGAGGCCAGCTACTTCACCCTGAACCACGCCGGGACGCGGGTGGAGAACGCGGCCTGGAGCTACGAGCGCCCCCACCCGGCCGTGGCCGCCATCGCCGGGCACCTCGCCTTCTATCCCGACCGGGTGGAGAGCATCGAGGAAAGCTGAGGCTGCCTAACCCACCGCGCCGGCCGTGTTCCCGGACGTATCCCCCTGGCCCCGGCCCGGCGCCCAGACATCGTCCGGCGCGGACCAGAGGTCCCGCTGCCGCGCCGCCTCCGCCACCTCCGCGGCCAGGATGTCGAGGATCGCCTCGCCCTTCTCCGCCGTGCCGGCGCGTGGGTCGCCGATCGTGCCGGTGACAGGCGCGCGCTCGGAGAAGCTCCAGAAGCGACTGTAGCCCGCGCGGCCCGCCACGGCGGGCGGCGCCTGCCGCACCGCCTCCTCCAGCCTGTCGCGGCGCACCAGGTCCGGCGTCATCGCCAGCATCAGCGAGGTCTCGGCCTCGCAGGCATGGTGCACGCCGTCCTGCCGCTCCAGCAGCGGGCCGATCGCCGCCTGTGCCACCGCCCAGGGCGTGCTGGCCACCACCGCGAGGCCGAATTCATGCGCCAGTTCCCGCGCCGCCACCGCCAGCGGGTCGACATTGCCGCCATGGCCGTTGACGATCAGCAGCCGCCGGAAGCCCAGTGCCCGCAGGCTGCGGGTGACGCCGCGCAGCACGCCGTGGAACTCCGCGAAGTTCAGGCTGATCGTGCCGCCGAAGGGCAGGTGGTGCTCGCTCATCCCCGTCCACATGCCCGGCAGGACCAGGGCGGGCGGCGCGCCGTCCAGCAGCCGCGCGGCGCGGAGGGAAACCTCGCTGGCGGTGCGCGTGTCGGTGATCACCGGCAGATGCGGCCCATGCTGCTCCAGCGACCCCACCGGCAGGATCGCCAGCGCCTCCGGCCCCGCCGCCACGGCGCGGATCTCCGGCCCTGTGAGCCGCGCCCATTCCACCTCGCGCATCATCATCCCTTTCCTGAACGGAAGGCCGGATGGTGTCCCGGCCGATCAGCGCGGCGCGACATCCATCGCCCGCGTCATCTCGTCGGCGCGCGGCGTGTGCTTCAGGTTGTCGCGCATGGCCCAGACATTGACCTGCGTGTGCAGCGGGATCCAGGCGACGTCCCTGACCGCGACACGCACGGCCTGCTGCCAGAGCTGCTCGCGCTTCTCGTCATCCACCGTGACCAGCCCCTGCTCCACCAGCCTGTCGTATTCGGCGCTGGAATAGCCCGCCTGGTTCACCGTGCCCCAGCCGCGGCTGACGTCGCGCGTGCCCAGCAGGCCACGCAGGCCGGACGAGGGCTCGCCCGTGCTGTTGCTCCAGCCGCCAAGCGTCACCGAGAAGTCCCGCCGCGCGCTGCGCTGCGCGTTCACCGCGAAGGGCACCGTGTCCACCTGCGTCTTCACCCCGACGCGCGACCACATCTGCCCGATGGTCTGCGCGATCTGCGCGTCGTTCACATAGCGGTCGTTGGAGGCGTTGAGCTGGATGGTCAGCCCGTTCGGGAAGCCCGCCTCCGCCAGCAGCGCCTTCGCCCGCGCGGGGTCATAGGGCGGCGGCTTGATGTCGGGCGCATAGCCATAGGTGCCGGGCGGCATGAACTGCCCCGTCGGCACTGCGGCGCCGGACATGATGCGGTCCGCGATCCCCTGGCGGTTGATGGCGATGCTCAGCGCTTCCCGCACCCGGTGGTCGAGAAGGGGATTCTGGTCCAGCTTCTCCCCGTTCGGGCCGAAGACATAGGGGCTGGGCGCGTCGCTGCGGAAATCCGTGCGCAGATAGATCGAGCGCAGGCTGGTGGCCTCGGAGATCGCGATATGCGGCTCCTTGCGGATGCGCGCGATGTCGGAGGTCGGCACCGCGTCGATGATCTGCACGTCGCCCGCCTGCAGCGCCGCCACCCGCGCGCCGTCATTCGGGATGAAGCGGTAGTTCACCCGCGCCCAGTGCGGCTTGCTGCCCCAGTAGTCCTCGTTGCGCAGGAAGACAGCGCGGTTGCCGCTCTGGTAGCTCTCCAGCCGGAAGGGACCGGTGCCGATCGCGTTCCTGCCGTTGTTGAAGTCGCCCGTGGAGGGGTTCGGCCCCAGCCCGTGCCAGATGATCATCACCTGCGACATGTCCGCCACCATCAGCGGGTCCACCGCATGGGTGTGGAAGCGGACCGTGTGGGGATCGACGATCTCCACCCGCGCGATCGGCTTGGTGTAGAGCGCGTAGGAGCCGGGGCTGTTCACCACGGTCGGCACGCGGTCGATGGTATAGGCCACGTCCTCGGCGGTGAAGTCCTGGCCGTTGTGCCACTTCACCCCGCGTCGCAGCCTGAACTCCCAGGTCGTCTCGTCGATCGCCTGCCAGGATTCCGCCAGGCCCGGCAGCGGCTTGCCTTCCGGCGAGCGGTCTACCAGCGCCTCGAAGACGTGGTTGCCCAGAGCGATGTTCGGGGTCAGCGTGTAGTAGTGCGGATCGACGGAGTTCGGCGGCGCCGCCAGCCCCATCTCCAGCGTGGGCCCGGCCGGCTGCGCCAGGGCCTGGGGCGGCTGGAAGGTGGTGGCGGCGGTGAAGGCGGCCAGCACCAGCATGGCCGGCAGGATGCGCGGCGTGACGAACATCGGCGATTCTCCCGACAGGGAAAGTGCCGGCCGGAAGTCCCGCCCGCTGCTCTCCCGTTTCTGCAATGCCGTGTGCCGCGACCCTGCCCCGGCCCACTCTCGCGGTGGGGTCCGGCGCCGGCCAGTGCAGCAACCCGGCACCGGATCGTCAACCGTTCTTCCCGGACCGGACAGCGCCGCCACCGGGACGGCCGGCCAAAGACCGCGCAGCCGCGCCGGCCCGAAACGGAAAGGGGCCGCCCCCTTGCGGGATGCGGCCCCTTTCCGATGCTGCGGCGCGGGGAAAACCCGCCCGCCGTCACTCCGCGGCGGCGGCCGCTTCCTCGCCTTCGCTTTCCGGCGCCGTCAGCATGGTCTCGGCCACCTGGCCGGCCTGGGCGCGGATGCGCTGCTCGATGGAGGCGGCCATCTCCGGGTTGTCGCGCAGGAACTGCTTGGCGTTCTCGCGGCCCTGGCCGATGCGCTGGCTGTCGCAGGAGAACCAGGCGCCCGACTTCTCGACCACCCCGGCCTTCACGCCCAGGTCGATCAGCTCGCCGACCTTGGAGATGCCCTCGCCATAGAGGATGTCGAACTCGACCTGCCGGAAGGGCGGGGCCATCTTGTTCTTCACCACCTTCACGCGGGTCTGGTTGCCGATGACCTCGTCGCGGTCCTTGATCTGACCAATGCGGCGGATCTCCATGCGCACCGAGGCATAGAACTTCAGCGCGTTGCCACCCGTCGTCGTTTCCGGGTTGCCGAACATCACGCCGATCTTCAACCGGATCTGGTTGAGGAAGATCATCATGCAGTTCGAGCGCGAGATCGAGCCGGTCAGCTTGCGCAGCGCCTGGGACATCAGGCGGGCGTGCAGGCCGACATGGCTGTCGCCCATCTCGCCCTCCAGCTCCGCCCGCGGCACAAGCGCGGCAACACTGTCGATCACCAGCACGTCGATGGCGCCGGAACGCACCAGCGTGTCGGCGATCTCCAGCGCCTGCTCGCCCGCGTCGGGCTGCGAGATCAGCAGGTTGTCGATATCCACGCCGAGCTTCCTGGCATAGCCAGGGTCAAGCGCGTGCTCGGCATCAATGAAGGCGCAGGTGCCGCCCTTCCGCTGGGCCTCGGCGATAGCATGCAGCGCCAGCGTCGTCTTGCCCGAGGATTCGGGGCCGTAGATCTCGATGATCCGCCCCTTCGGCAGCCCTCCGATGCCCAGCGCCACGTCGAGGCCCAGGGAGCCTGTGGACACAGTCTCGATATCGGCCATGTCCTGCTTGGCGCCCAGCCGCATGACCGAGCCCTTGCCGAAGGCGCGCTCGATCTGGCTCAGCGCCGCGTCCAGTGCCTTGTTCTTATCCATACTGCCCCCGATCGCCCCATACTGGGGCGGATGATCTGCCACCGAGGGTCGAGGACCGGGGGGCTTCCGCCCGGATCGCGCCGACCAATTCCGTCTTCGGGAGCCTAGAGCGGCTCCCTACCTCGCGCCACAGCCCAACGGAATGGCCCGTGGGTGGGTGCGCTTTTCGTTCCCTATATGTTCATGCTGGGCGGAAATTTCAACCGCTTTCCTCCACCACCCGCGTCAAACGTTGCCGCAACGTCTCGACCAGCGCCGCCGGGCGGTAGGGCTTGGCCAGGAAGCCTGTGATATCGGCATTCCGGCCGCCTTCTTCCAGCGCCTCCCGCTCCATCAGGTGCTCGGAATAGCCGCTCACCAGCACGGCCGGCAGCGACGGCAGGCGGCGGCGGATCTCCCGCAGCAGCGACACCCCGTCCATGCCGGGCATGGCAACGTCGGAGACCAGGATATCCGGCGCGAACCCCCCGGCCAGCAGGTCCAGCGCCTCCTCCCCATCCCCGGCGGCACGCACCTCCATCCCCTCCCGCCGCAGGACCTGTTCCGCCAGGCGGCGCAGCGGCGCCTCGTCCTCCACCAGCAGCACGCGCTGCCCGGCCAGCCCCTCGCGCCGCGCCTCCGCGGGGATGGACGCGGCGCCCCCATTCTCCGCCCGCGATGGAAGCAGCGCCGCCTCCTGGTGGCGGGGCAGGTAGATCCGGAAGCTGGCCCCCTCCCCCGGTCGTGACACCACCTGAAGCACGCCGCCCGACTGGCGGACGATGCCGTGCACCGTGGCAAGGCCCAGCCCCGTGCCACCTTCCGCCGAGCGCGTGGTGAAGAAGGGCTCGAAGATCCGCCCCAGCACGCCGGGCGGGATGCCCGGGCCGTTGTCGGAAACCGACAGCATCACCCAGCGGCCCGGCGGCAGCAGGTCCGGGATGCCCGGCTCGGCCTGCAAGGCCAGCCGCGTGCCCGTGGCGATGGTCAGGCAGCCCTCCGCCTGCGGCCGCCTCGCCATGGCCTGCATCGCGTTGCTGGCAAGGTTCAGCACCATCTGATCGAGCTGCACCGGATCGGCCAGGATCGCTCGCCCCGGCGCATCCAGCTGCCAGCGCAGGCCGACGCGCCGCCCCGTCATGGTACGCAGCAGGGGCTCCAGCCCCGTCACCGCCTCGTCCAACAGGACCACGCGCGGCAGCAGGGGCTGCCGCCCGGCCAGGGCCAGCAGGCGCCGGACCAGTGCGGCGCCACGGTCGGCGGCCGCGAGCAGCGCCTCCAGCGCCGCGTTGCGTTCCGCTCCATCGGCCTGGGCTTGGAAGCGCAGGTCCTCCGCCGAGGCGACGATGATGGCGAGGATATTGTTGAAGTCGTGTGCCACGCCGCCGGCGAGCTGACCGAGGGCGCGCAGCCGCTCCCCCTCCTCCGCCTGCCTCCGGAAGCGGTGGTGCTCCGCCAGATCCTGCAGCAGAAGCAGTCGCTGCCCGCCCGGAAGGAAGCGCAGGCGGCACGAGACCGGCCGCGGCTCCCGCCCCTCCCCGCCTTCCAGCATCCCCTCCAGCGGCACCAGCCCACCTCCGGCCAGCCAGGCGGCGAAGCGGACGGGCGAGGAGAAGAGCCGCGCGGCCGGCAGGTCCCGGCCCAGCGGCAAGGCAGCCAATGCGCGAAAGGCCGGGTTGGCCGCACGGACCGCCCCCTGCTCGTCGAGCAGGGCCACCGCCTCCTGGATCGCGCCGCACAGGGTCTCGATGGCACTTTCCCAGCCCTGGCCCGCCGCGGCCGGCCGAACCGTCTTCCAGGGAATCACATCCGGCCCTGTTCTGATTGCGGGACGATCATGATCAAATGGCCGTTATAAGCGCAATAGTTACATTACATCATTCAAACATAATCTTGGGTTGTGCCCATGCCGCCGCAGTGGGTGCGCCGGCCGAACGGGTGGCGAAGCGCACTCAGCGCCCGCCGCGCCGGCGCCAGACGAAGGCGATGATCTCCGCCACCGCCGCATAATGGTCGGGCGGGATCTCCCGCCCCAGTTCCAGCTTGTAGAGCGCCCGCGCCAGGGGCGGGTTGGGCACCAGCGGCACGCCTGCCTCCCGCGCCGCCTCGCGAATCCGCCCCGCCATGGAATCCATCCCCTTGGCCACCACACGCGGAGCGCCGGAATCCTTCTCATAGGCCAGGGCCACCGCGTAATGCGTGGGATTGGTCACCACCACCGTGGCCCTGGGCACCGCCGCCATCATCCGGCGCCGCGAGGCCTGTTGCCGCAACTGCCGCTGCCGCGCCTTCAGGTGCGGGTCGCCTTCGCTCTCCTTGTGCTCCTCCTTGAGGTCCTCGCGGCTCATCCGCATGCGGCGGAGGTGCCGGAAGCGCTCCCAGCCGAAATCCCCCAGCGCCACGAGGCCGAAGGCCAGCACCGCCGCGGTGGCGAGGCCCCGCATCTCCTCGCCCGCCACCGCGAGCAGTTGTGCGGGTGAGGCCTGCATCACCGAACGCAGCCGCGTGGGATCGTCCAGGTTCCACCACAGGGCCAGCCCGACCAGCCCCAGCTTCAGCAGGGCCCGCAGGAGCTGCCCCGCGCCCTCCACCCCCAGGACGCGCTTCACCCCGGCCAGCGGGGAAAGCCGCGAGAGCTGCGGCACCAGCCCCTTGGCGCTGAACAAGCCGCCAGTCTGCAACAGCGTGGCCGCCACCGCCCCCAGCGCCGCCGCCGCCGCCACCGGCAGCACCGCCAGCAGGGCATCCCGTCCCAACCCGGACAGCGCCTCCGCCGGCAGCACCGCATGGCTGCGGGAGAGCAGGGCCTGCAGGCTGCGCAGCATCGACATGCCCGCCGCCGGCAGGGCCAGGCTGGCAGCCAGCACGGCGCAGGCCAGCGAGGCGAAGCCCGCCATCTCCCGCGATACGGCGACCTGCCCTTCCTCGCGCGCCTTCTGAAGGCGCCGCGGCGTCGGGGCCTCCGTCCTGTCCTCGGCCTCCTCGCTCATCCCGTCACAGCCCCGGCAGCCCGGCCCAGGAAGCGGCCAGCGCCGCCAGGAAACTGTCCAGCAGCGGCCGCGCCACCAGCCCCAGCAGCACCATCCCGCCCAGGATCTGCGCCGGGCTGACCAGGATGTTCACCTGGAGCTGCGGCGCCACGCGGGCGAGCAGCCCGCTGGCGAGGTTCACCAGAAACAGGCCAAGCAGGAAGGGCGAGGCCAGCCGCAGCGCCAGGGCGAGCATCGCAGCCCCGGCCCCGGCCATGTCCGCCGCCGCCGCGCCGGCCGGCCAGGGCGCGCCGGGCGGCAGCACCTCGTAGCTGCCGGCCAGGGCGCGCAGGGGCTGTGCGTAGAGGCCGGTGGAAAGCACCAGCACCGCCGTCGCCAGGCTGCCCAGCCGCCCCAGGATCGCCGTCTGCGCCCCCATCTGCGCATCCGGGGCCAGCACCGAGGCGAGGCCCATCGCAAGGGCCACGATCTGGAAGGCGGCGGACAGCGCCATCGCCACCACCCGCGCCAGGCCGCCGATCCATAGCCCGACCAGCAGCTCCGTCACGACCAGCCGCAGCGTGCCGGGAATGTCCTCCGGCTGCGGCGGAAGCTGCCCCGCCAGGAGTGGCAGCAACAGCGGCACCAGCGCCAGCGCCACGGCGAGGCGGATGCGCACGGGCACGTCCGCCTCCCCCAGCCCCGGCGCGATCATCGCCGCCGCGCCCAGCCGCGACAGCAGCAGCACCGACTGGAAGGCCAGCACCGGCAGGGAGCGCAGCAGCTCGGCCTCGGTCACGGCGGGCTTTCCCCGTCCCTCGCCTGGCTCAGTGCGCGCCGCCCAGCGCCACCATCTGGTCGAACAGCGTCGCGGCATAGTTCTGCAACGCATCGACCATGAAGGGGCCCAGGACCAGCAGCGCGCCGCCGCAAACGGCCAGCTTGGGCAGGAAGGCCAGCGAGGCCTCCTGCACCTGCGTCATGGCCTGGAACAGCGCCACGACCAGCCCGACCAGCAGAATGCCGCCCAGCAGGGGCGCGGCCAGCTGCACCGCGACCCACATGGACTCCCGCAGCGCGGCGGACAGGATCTCGCTTTCCACGATGTTCTCTTCCCTTCTGGAAGCGGGGGGAAGCGGATGCGTCAGATCGGCATCCGCATGATGTCCTGATAGGCGCTCACCATCCTGTCGCGCAGCGCCACGGTAGTCTGCAGCGACAGCTCCGCCTTGGAGACGGCGAGGACCACGTCGGTGACGTTGCCCTGTCCGCCGAGCGCCTGGGCCGAGGCCGCGTCGGCGCGGTGGCTGATCTCCACCGCCCCGTCCATCGCCTGGCGTAGCGCCGCGCCGAAGCCGGACAGCGGGTCGCCCCCGGCCTCCGCCGCGCCCGGGCCGCCGGCGCTGCGATAGGCGGTGATGGCGAAATTCGCGGAAACCGGATCGCTCATCCGCGCAGCGCCTCAATCGTGCGGGACAGCATGCCGCGCGAGGTTTCCATGACGCTGAGATTGGCGCTGTAGGAGCGCTGGGCCTCGCGCATGTCCATCATCTCCACGAAGCTGTCCACGTTCGGCACGGAGACGTAGCCATTGGCATCCGCCGCGGGATGCGAGGGCTCGTATCGCTTCGGCAGTTCGCCATTGTCGCGGCCGACGCGCGAGACGCTGACGAGGTCCGTGCCGCTGGCGCGGTCGAGATGGTTGGCGAAGCTCACCGTCTTGCGGCGATAGGGTTCGGCGCCCGGCGTCAGGCCGGTGCTGTCCCGGTTCGCGATGTTCTCCGCCACCACCCGCAGGCGCGTGGCCTGGGCATTCATGCCGGCGGCGGAAATCCGCAGCGCGCTGTCGAGATCCAAAGCCTTCTGCTCCTCTCAGCGGCCCAGGGCTCAGCGCCCCAGGGCTGTCTTGAACATGCCGAGCCAGGATCGGCGCAGCCCCGTCGCGAGCTGGTGCGCCGTTTCCGTGTCGGCGACCTTCATCGCCTGCTCCTCCAGCGACACGGCATTGCCGTCCGGCGTCTCCTCCACGGCGCGGCGCTCCGCACGCACCCGCGCCGGGCCGCTGCCGGCGCCCGGCGGCTGAAGATGGCGGGCATTGGTGCGCGCGAGCGCCGGGCCACCCTTGCTGGCCAGGAGATCGGCGAAGGGCGTGATGTCGCGGGCGCGGTAATGCGGCGTGTCGGCATTGGCGACGTTCTGCGACAGCACGGCCTGGCGCTGGTCGAGCCATTTCAGCCGCTGCTCGGACAGGGCGATGGGGTCCCGCCCGAGCGAGCCCGTGGCGGCGGTGTCGCGTCGCGTCGGTTCCATGGCGCGCAGCCTAGGCGGGAGGAGATGAAGACTCCGTCAACGCCGCCCGGCAGGCGCGCAACCCGCCGTTAAGGCATCGCCGCCAGAATGCGCCTCCGGAACTCCCCCCGCAGGCAAAAGGCCGCGCAAGACAATGCCTCCCTCCCTCTCCCCCTGGCTGCCCGCCCTGGCCGCGCTCGGCGCGGTGCTGCTGCTGCTCTGGCTGCTGGCGCGCGGCGCGCGGCTGACCGGCCTCGCCGCGCCCTCCGGCAAGCGCCTCGGCGTGCAGGAGGTGCTGGCGCTCGACACGCGCCGCCGACTCGTCCTGCTGCGCGTGGACGGGCGGGAGGTCCTGCTGCTGACCGGCGGCCCGCAGGACAGCGTGCTGGGCTGGCTGCCATGAGCCGCGCCCCGCTCTTCGCGGCGGCCCTCGGCGCCGCGCTGCTGCTGGCTGGGCCCGCTTTGGCGCAGTCGGTCTCGCTGGATCTCGGCCAGGCGGGGCAGCCCGGCGCCACCGCGCGCCTCGTGCAGCTCACCGCGCTGATCGGCCTGCTGTCGCTGGCGCCGTCGCTGCTGGTGATGGTCACCGCCTTCGCGCGCATCACCATCGTGCTGAGCCTGCTGCGCAGCGCCATCGGCGCGGCCAACGTGCCGCCGAATCCGGTGCTGATCGGCCTGTCGCTCTTCCTCACCTTCTTCGTCATGCAGCCGGTGGTGGAACGCGCCTGGGAGGACGGCATCCAGCCGATGGTGGAGGGAAGGATCGGCGAGATGGAGGGGCTGGAGCGTTCCGCCGAACCTTTCCGCAGCTTCATGGCCGCCAATGTGCGCGAGGGCGACCTGTCGCTCTTCCTCGACCTCGCCGGCCTGGCGCCGCCAGGGGGGGATGCCGGAAAGACGCCCGGAAAGGCGATCGAGGCGCCCTGGCGGGCGCTGGTGCCCGCCTTCATGGTCGGCGAGCTGCGCCGGGGTTTCGAGATCGGCTTCCTGGTCTTTCTGCCCTTCCTGGTGATCGACCTCGTGGTGGCCTCGCTGCTGATGTCGCTGGGCATGATGATGCTGCCGCCCAGCGCCGTGTCCCTGCCCTTCAAGATCATCTTCTTCGTGATGGTGGATGGCTGGCGGCTGATCTCGGAAAGCCTGGTGCAGGGCTTCGCGAACTGACGGCGAATCATTTGTTCATCGAATGAGAATCGGTCTTAACATTGGGTGTTGCGTCGCCCTTGCCTGCCGGGAAGGTAGGGCTGTACAGAATGTTATAATATAACCTAGGAAGCCCTATGCCCCCTGCCTTCCCGCCCTCCATCGCCGGAGAGCCAGCCTGTCGCGGCTCTCCCTGCCACCGCTCCTGACCGCCCTGTTTCTCGCCGGCACCACGGCCGCTCCCGCCCGCGCGGACGATGCGCCGGGGCAAGAGACGCCGGGGACCAGGGAGCCGGCCTGCGAGGACGGGGCGAGCCTCACCCCCGGCGCCTGCCTGGAAGGGCAGGTGCTTCTGGACAGCTTCGCCAACACCCGGGGCGGCGTGCATCGCGGGGTCGCCGCGCTCGGCCAGCTCTCGCTGGGGACGGATCTCGATCTCGGCACGCTGGCGGGCTGGCAGGGCTGGACCGCCCGCGCCTCCGCCTATGGCATCGTCGGACGGCAGCCCTCGCCCAGCCTGATCGGCAGCCTCAGCTCGCTCAGCAACGCGGAGGCCGTGCCTACCTTCCGCCTGTCCGAGCTCTGGGTGCAGCGGGAGGTCGAGGGAATCGGTTCCCTGCGCATCGGCCAGATCGCGGCGGATACCGAGTTCTTCACCGCCGCCGCGGCAGGCAGCCTCACCAACGGCACCTTCGGCTGGCCGATGGGCATCTCCTACGCCCTGCCCTCGGGCGGGCCGGGCTATCCCTTCGCGGCGCCGGGCATCCGCCTCGCGCTGGGCGATCCGGAGGGCGGCAACGGCTTCCGGGCGGCAATCATGACCGGCGACCCGGGCGGCAAGTACGGCGCCGGCACCGATCCGCAGCGGCACAACCGCTACGGCACGAACTTCTCCTTCGCCGGCGGCACCTTCTACATCGCCGAGGGCGTGGTGGGCGCGGCGGCGCCGGAGGACAGCAAGCAGCGCCCCTGGGTGGCGAAGCTGGGCGCCTGGTACCACAATGGCGGCTTCGACGATCAGCGTGGCGATCCCGGCATCTATTTCGCCGAGCCCACCAGCACCAATGCCTCGGTCGATCCCCTGGCCAATGGCGGCGTGCCGCGCAAGCCGAACAACTACGGCCTCTACACGGTGGGGGAGGTGACGCTGTGGCGGGGCGCGGCGTCGAACCTCGCCAGCTTCGCCCGCCTGTCCTTCACGCCCGGCGGGCGCAACCTGTTGGACTTCTACGGCGATGCCGGCCTCGCTTGGCACGGCCCCTTCGGGCGGAAGGACGATACGGCCTCGATCGGCCTCGCCTATGCCCAGACGGGCGCCGCCGGGCGCGACCTGGACCGGGCGCTGCGCGCGCTCACCGGCCTGCCGCCGACCCGGAACCGGGAAATGGTGCTGGAGGCGAACTACGAGGCCGCCGTCACCGACCACCTCGCGATCCGGCCCGGCGTGCAGTGGATCTCCCACCCCGATGCCGGCATCCCGGACGAGCGCTACCGCGACGATGCGCGGCTGCGTGACGCGGTGGTGCTGGAACTGCGCCTCGCCGCCAAGCTCTGACCGGGACGGGCCGCCGGCCGGCGGCCCTCCCCGGGATCAGGCGGGGATCAGCAGCGGCTCGGAACGGGGTCCAGCTTCTCCAGGGCCCCGTTCAGGGTGAACTCGCCGAAATCCATCTTCATGTCGTCGGCCACGCCATTGGCGTAGTAGCGAAGCCCCACCTCGTAGTCGGGCGAGGCGGCGCCGCCGGCATCCTTGCCGTCCGGCTTGCCGAAGAAGGCGATGCGCATGCGGCCACTTCCCTGGTTGGCCAGCAGCGGAAAGCGTGGCTTCTCCTGGGGCTTGCCGTCCCAGTTCAGGATGAAGGTGGTGCTGTCCTGCGATCCGTCCTCGCTGGTGCCGTCCATCAGCGGGGCGAGCATCATGCGGCGGCCTTCCACCGCCGTGTCGATCGCCTTGATGGTGTGCATCATCGGAAAGAGCGTACCCGGCGGCATGCGGGCCTCGCTGGCCTGCGGCTGCTCGTAGCGGATGGTGCCCGAGCCGTCGGCCTCACGCGTCGCCTCGCCAACCACGCGTTGGCTGACCGCCCCGCCGCTGCTCTGGGTCATGGAGAAGCGGAGGGTATGGCCGTCCTTGCTCTCATAGGTCGAGTAGTCGGAGGCCGTGTCGATCTGCTGCCCGTCCCGGTTCAGGATGCGCAGGGTCAGCCGCTGGCGGGTGGTCCAGCCGTCGCAGGCGTCGAGCACCTCGAACAGCATGGCTCCCTGCACCCCGGCGACGTCGCTGTTCTCCCGCGTCTTCTCCAGGGTCAGTCGATAGGCCGCCCGGTGCGCCGCCATGTCCTGCACCCCCGGCAGATGGGCCGTGGCCGCGGCCGGGGGCTTGGGCGCCTGCGCCCCGGCCGGAAGGGCGACCAGGAGGCAGGGAGCCGCCAGCAGGGCCAGGGCCCCGAGGGGGGCGAGGCGCAGAACGGGGCGCAGACGCATCAGGCGGTTCCTTCGTACAGCATCTGCCAATCTAGGCCTTCGCCGCGCCGCCGGAAGCCTCCGCCGTGTCCTTCGATGTTTCCTTCTGTGTCTCCCCCTGGCCGGCGGGCTTTCCGGCGGGCTTGGCGGGCGGCAGGTCGAGCCTGATCGACAGCTCCTTCAGCCGAGCCGGCTCCACCGGGGCCGGGGCGTGCATCATCAGGTCCTCGCCCTGCTGGTTCAGTGGGAAGAGGATGACCTCGCGGATGTTCGGCTCGTCGGCCAGCAGCATCACGATGCGGTCGATGCCCGGCGCCGAGCCGCCATGCGGCGGAGCGCCGTAGCGGAAGGCGTTCAGCATGCCGCCGAAGCGGTCCTCGACCTGCTCGGCGGTATAGCCGGCGATCTCGAAGGCCCGGATCATGATGTCCGGCCGGTGGTTGCGGATGGCGCCCGAGGACAGCTCGATGCCGTTGCAAACGATGTCGTACTGGAAGGCCTTGATCTCCAGCGGGTCCTTCGAGTTCAGCGCGTCGAGCCCGCCCTGCGGCATGGAGAAGGGGTTGTGGCTGAAATCGACCAGCCCCGTCTCCTCGTTCAGCTCGTACATCGGGAAGTCGACGATCCAGCAGAAGCGGAACTCGTCCTTGGCGATCAGCCCCAGCTCCTCGCCCAGCTTCGTCCGCACCTTGCCGGCGAACTTGGGCGTCTCGTCCTTCTTGCCGGCGGCGAAGAAGACGGCGTCGCCCGGCCGCAGGCCGCAGGCCTCGCGGATCGCCTCGACGCGCGCGGCCTCCAGGTTCTTGGCGATCGGCCCCTTGGCGCCGTCGGCCGCGAACTGGATGTAGCCCAGCCCGCCCGCGCCCTCGGCGCGCGCCCATTCGTTCAGCTTGTCGAAGAAGCCGCGCGGGTTGCCTGCCGCGCCCGGCGCCGGGATGGCGCGCACGATGCCGCCCCCGGCCACCACCTTGGCGAAGAGGCCGAAGCCGGAATCGCGGAACTGCTCGGTGACGTCGGTGATCCGGATCGGGTTGCGCAGGTCCGGCTTGTCGGAGCCGTATTCCAGCATCGCCGTGTCGTAGGCGATGCGCGGGAAGGGCGCGGGCGTGACCTTGCGCCCCGCCCCGAACTCCTCGAACACGCCATGCATCACCGGCTCGATGGCGGCGAAGACGTCCTCCTGCGTGACGAAGCTCATCTCGAAGTCGAGCTGGTAGAACTCGCCCGGCGAGCGGTCGGCGCGCGCCGCCTCGTCGCGGAAGCAGGGCGCGATCTGGAAATAACGGTCGAAGCCCGCCACCATGGCGAGCTGCTTGAACTGCTGCGGCGCCTGCGGCAGGGCGTAGAACTTGCCCGGATGGTTGCGCGCGGGCACCAGGAAGTCGCGTGCGCCCTCGGGGCTGCTGGCGGTCAGGATCGGTGTCTGGAACTCGGTGAAGCCCTGATCGATCATGCGGCGGCGGATGGAGGCGATGACGCCCGCGCGCAGCATGATGTTGCGGTGCTGCTTTTCCCGCCGCAGGTCGAGGAAGCGGTAGCGCAGGCGCAGGTCCTCGGGGAATTCCTGGTCGCCGGCCACCTGGATCGGCAGCACCTCGGCGGCGGACTGGACCTCCAGCTCGCGCACCCGCAGCTCGATTTCGCCGGTCGGCAGCTTCGGGTTCACGGTGGAGCCCTCGCGCATCACCACCTCGCCGGTCAGCGTCACCACGCTCTCGGGGCGCAGCGCATCGGCGGCCTCGAAGACCGGCGAGCCCTGGGCCACGACGCACTGGGTGATGCCGAAATGGTCGCGCAGGTCGATGAAGAGCAGGCCGCCATGGTCGCGCTTGCGGTGCACCCAGCCCGAGAGCCGGGCGGTCTTGCCGGCATCGGCGGCGCGAAGGGCGCCGCAGTTGTGGGTGCGGTAGGCGTGCATGGGAGGAAAACCCTGGATCATTCGAGAAGGGGTGGCAGGAAGGGCGGCGGGGCGCGCCCTGTCAAGCCTCCCCGCCACCGCCGCCGCCGGGAAAGCCGGGCGGCAGGCCTGCCCCCCCGCCCCGGCAGTCCCCTCCGGCTCCCGTGGCGGCGACCATCGGCCGCCC
>NZ_BDLP01000010.1:0-34299 GCF_001950415.1 Roseomonas sp. TAS13 | reverse complement strand
TCGCCTTACGGTGGAGCTGTGCGTAGATGTGATCAAGAGACAGGCGCGCGCGGCGGCGGCGCGGACCGGGGCGGTGGTGGTGCTGAAGGGCAGCGACACGGTGGTCGCCGCGCCGGACGGGCGGGTGGCGATCAACGACAACGCCCCGCCGGGCCTGGCCACCGCCGGGACGGGAGATGTGCTCTCCGGGATCTGCGGTGCCTTCCTGGCGCAGGGGATGCCGCCCTTCGAGGCCGCGGCGGCGGCGGTCTGGGTGCATGGCGCCGCTGCCTCGCCGGGGCGGGGGCTGATCGCCGAGGATGTCGTGGCGGGGATTCCCGCCGCGCTGGTCCGGACGGAGGAAGCGCGCCCCGGCGGGTGACGGTGTCCCGCAATCAACGGATGGGGTGGGGGCCGGTTGGCGCCTCCTGGCCGGGCAGACCCATCGGCCTCTCGGGGAGGATGACTTTCGCGAGCGTCAAGGGGAGGATTTTCCCGCGAAAGTGGTCGTCCGTGCGCCGCACCCGTGTTAGCCATGCCGGGGTCAAGGATGGGAGGCGGATCATGCTTGCCGATCGCCAGCCCCGTGAAGACGGGAAACGCGCGGAAGGGCGCGACGCGGCCCCGGCGGAAGGCGACACCCTGGTGGCGCCGGCCCCACGGCGGGCGCGGGCGGACGTGACGGCCGAGGATGTGCGGGCAGCCTATCGCCTCATCCTGGGGCGGGAGCCGCATCCGGACGAGAGCGCCGCGATGCCGTCCCGCGCGGCAATGACGCCGGACCTTGCCACGCTGCGGCGGGAATTCCTGGGTTCGGACGAGTTCCGGGCGAAGCTCGACGGGCTCGGGCTGGCGGTCACCCCGCCGCCGCCCTTCGCGCCGCTGGACGCGCCCTTGCAGGAGATCGAGGCCGAGGCGCCGCCGGAAGCGCTGGCGCGGCTGCTGGAACGGCTGGCCGCCTGCTGGACGGCGCTGGGCGAGGAGGCGCCGCACTGGTCGGTGCTGCCCCTGCCGCAGCACCGGCCGGAGAATCTGGAGGCGCACCGGGAGGGTTTCTACCAGACCGGGCTCTTCGACCTCGGGCTGATCCTGTCGATCTTTCGCCGTGCCGGCCTCGCCACCGCAGACCTGCCGGTGATGCTGGAATATGGCTGCGGGGTGGGGCGGGTGACGGGCCAGGTGGCGCCCTGGTTCCGCGAGGTCATCGCCTGCGACATCTCCCAGCCGCACCTGGACGTGGCGGCGGCGCGGATGGAGGAGGCGGGGATCGGCAATGTCCGCTTCCACCCGGTCACCGCGGGGAACCTCGTCCCGTCCAAGGCCTATGACCTGTTCTACAGCCGGCTGACCCTGTGGCACGACCCGCCGCCGATGGTCGCGGCGGTGCTGGACGAGGCCTTCGCCTCGCTGCGCAACGGGGGGATGGCGATCTTCTCGGTGCCCGGCTGGGCCGAGGGCTATCGCTTCTCCACCGAGGAATACCTGGCGCGGGAGCCGGTGACGGAGCGGGAGTTCCATGTCTTCCCGCAGCGGGCGGTCTTCGCCCTGGCGAACCGGCATGGCTGCGTGCCGGTGGAGCTGCGCGAGGATACGGGCCTGCTGGACCTGCCGACCGGGCGCTGGACCTCCTTCCTCTATGCCTTCCGCAAGATCGGGCAGAAGCCGCGCCCGCAGCCGCGCATCCGGCGGGGGTGACGCGGCCGGGGGGCCGCCCAGGACGCCATGCGGTGCGGGGAAGGGCGGATTCGAGGCGGAAGCGGCGCGAAAGCCCGGCTGCCGGCTTGGAAATGCCCGCCCTATGGGTTACACGCCGGCGCTTCGACGGCACGGCGCAGGCGGGCGTGGTGGAATTGGTAGACACGCTGGATTTAGGTTCCAGTGGCGCAAGTCGTGGGGGTTCAAGTCCCTCCGCCCGCACCAGCCACCGCCCCGCCGCGGGCAGTGCCGCACTGAGATTTTGGAACTGGGACCGAACGACATGCAGGTGACCGAGGTCGCGACGGAGGGGCTGAAGCGCTCCTTTGACGTGGTGGTGCAGGCGGCCGAGGTGGACGCGGCGCGGAACAAGCGCCTGGCGGCCGTGGCCAGGGATCTCCGGCTGCCGGGCTTCCGCCCGGGCAAGGTGCCGATGTCGGTGGTCAAGAACCGCTACGGCACGGCCATCAACGGGGAGGTGCTGGAGGAGGCGGTGCAGACCGCGACCCGTGACCTGCTCTCCGAGCGCGGGCTGAAGCCGGCGCAGCAGCCCAAGGTGGAGCTGAAGAGCGAGGATATCGGCGAGGGCAAGGACGTCGCCTTCCATATCGAGATGGAGGTCCTGCCGGAGATCCCGATGCCGGAATTCGCCTCGATCGAGGTGGAGCGGCTGAAGGCCGAGCCTTCCGAGGAGGAGGTGACCAAGGCGCTGGAGGGTCTGGCTGCCCGCGCCGCCTCGCTGGAGGACGTGACCGAGGACCGCCCGGCCGAGGCCGGCGACACGGTGATCGTGGACTTCGTGGGCCGTGCCCGCCCGAAGGACAATCCCGAGGGCGAGCTGGAGGAGTTCCAGGGCGGCAGCGGCAGCGACATGCCGGTGGAACTGGGCGGCGAGGGGTTCATCCCGGGCTTCGCGGACGGGCTGGTCGGCATCAAGGTTGGCGAGACCCGGCATGTCGACGTGACCTTCCCCGAGGAATACCACGCCCCTGACCTCGCCGGCCGCCCTGCGGTCTTCGAGATGACGGCCAAGGCGCTGAAGAAGGCGGTGAAGCCGGCGCTGGACGACGAGTTCGCCAGTAAGGTCGGCGTGCCGGGCGGCATCGAGGATCTCCGGAACCAGATGAAGGAGATCATCCAGAGCCAGTACGACCAGGCCTCCCGCCTGAAGGTCAAGCGCCAGCTCCTGGACGCCCTGGCCGAGCGCGCCGACTTCCCGGTGCCGCAGGGCCTGGTGGATGCCGAGTTCGAGGGCATCTGGCAGCGCGTCGAGGCCGACCTGAAGGCCGGGCGCCTGGACGAGGAGGACAAGGGCAAGGACGAGGAGACCCTGCGGGCCGAGTACCGCAAGATCGCCGAGCGCCGCATCCGCCTGGGCCTGCTGGTCAGCGAGATCGGCCGCACCAACGGCGTGCAGGTCGGGCAGGAGGAGATCCTGCGGGCCATGCGCGCCGAGGCCGGCCGCTATCCCGGTCAGGAGAAGCAGGTGATGGAGTACTTCCAGCGCAACCCGCAGGCCCTGGACAGCATCCGCGCTCCGCTCTTCGAGGAGAAGGTGGTGGACTTCATGCTGGAACTGGCCAAGGTCAACGAGCGTAGCGTGACGCCCGAGGAACTGCAGGCCCCAGAGGACGGGAAGGCCAAGGACACCGCCGCGGCCTGATCCGGCATCATTGACCTTGTGGCGCGGCCGCCGGCCACGCCACGCCTGCCGCCGGGTCCGTCCCGGCGGCTTCCCACCCGCCAGGACGGCGCCGGGGCGACGACGCGCCCCGGTCATCGATCTGTCTCCCGCCCCCTTCCATCGGTGGGCGGGGCGGGCCATCTTGGTTTCGCCGAGGCGCGCGACGTGCCGGGGCGGGCCGGTTCGCCGCATGTTTCGTCAATCCTTGCCGGGTCCATTCCCGGGGGAGGGCCGGAACTGGGGACCGGACGGGCCAGGGAGGTAGTTGCCTCCGCGCCCTTCCGCCACCAGCATCGGTTCTGGGCCCGGTGGCGAAAGGAAGTGACATGCGTGACCGCGATCCGGTTGAAATCTATAACAATACGCTCGTTCCCATGGTCATCGAGCAGACCGCTCGCGGGGAGCGTTCCTTTGACATCTATTCGCGCCTGCTGAAGGAGCGGATCATCTTCATGACGGGGCAGGTCTATGACGGCATGGCCTCACTGATCTGCGCCCAGCTCCTGTTCCTGGAGAGCGAGAACCCGAACAAGGAGATCTCGTTCTACATCAACTCCCCGGGCGGCGTGGTGTCGGCGGGCCTCGCGATCTACGACACGATGCAGTATGTCCGCGCCCCGGTGAGCACGGTCTGCATGGGCATGGCCGCCTCCATGGGCTCCCTGCTGCTGACCGCCGGCGAGAAGGGCAAGCGCTTCTCCCTGCCGAACGGGCGGATCATGGTGCACCAGCCCTCTGGTGGCGCCCAGGGCCAGGCGACCGACATCGAGATCCAGGCACGCGAGATCCTGAGCCTGCGCAAGCGGCTCAATGAGATCTATGTGAAGCATACGGGCCAGCCGGTCGAGGCGATCGAGGCGAAGCTGGAGCGCGACACCTACATGTCGGCCGAGGAGGCCCGGGATTTCGGGCTGATCGACCAGGTGGTGGAGCAGCGCCCCGTCAGCGCGACGCCCGACGGTGCCGCGCCCAAGCCCGTCTGAGCCGCGCAAGAGATGCCCGGCGGGCAACCCGGAGATGTGTTCTTTGGGGGCTCGCCGGCGCCCGAGGCTTCCCCCATTTGTCATACGGTGTCTAGACTACCCTTTGCCCTTCGGGCGAACCCCCGGTGCCTCGCGCCCCGGGGACCGTAACCGGGGTCAGGAGCGAGCATGAGCAAGTCCGGCGACTCGAAGAATACACTGTACTGCTCCTTCTGCGGCAAGTCGCAGCATGAGGTGCGCAAGCTCATCGCCGGTCCGACCGTGTTCATCTGCGATGAATGCGTCGAGCTGTGCATGGATATCATTCGCGAGGAGCATAAGACGCACCTCGTGAAGTCTCGCGACGGGGTGCCGACCCCGAAGGAGATCTGCAAGGTTCTCGACGATTACGTGATCGGCCAGGAGCACGCCAAGAAGGTGCTCTCGGTGGCGGTCCATAATCATTACAAGCGGCTGGCCGCGGGCGGGAAGTCCGGCGACGTCGAGATCGCCAAGAGCAACATCATGCTGATCGGGCCGACCGGCTCGGGCAAGACGCTGCTCGCCCAGACGCTGGCCCGCATCCTCGACGTGCCCTTCACCATGGCCGATGCCACGACCCTGACCGAGGCGGGCTATGTCGGCGAGGATGTCGAGAACATCATCCTGAAGCTGCTGCAGTCGGCCGACTACAATGTCGAGCGGGCGCAGCGCGGCATCGTCTATATCGACGAGGTCGACAAGATCAGCCGCAAGTCGGACAACCCTTCGATCACGCGCGACGTGAGCGGTGAGGGCGTCCAGCAGGCGCTGCTGAAGATCATGGAGGGCACGGTCGCCTCCGTCCCGCCCCAGGGCGGCCGGAAGCACCCGCAGCAGGAATTCCTGCAGGTCGATACTTCCAACATCCTCTTCATCGTGGGCGGCGCCTTCGCCGGCCTCGACCGGATCATCGCCGCCAAGGGCAAGGGGTCGGGCATAGGCTTCGGCGCCGAGGTCCGGGGCCCGGACGAGCGCCGCCAGGGCGCCATCCTGCGCGAGGTGGAACCCGAGGATCTGCTGAAGTTCGGCCTGATCCCCGAGTTCATCGGCCGCCTGCCGGTGGTCGCGACGCTGGAGGATCTGGACGAGAAGGCCCTCATCGAGATCCTGACCAAGCCCAAGAATGCCCTGCTGAAGCAGTACCAGCGCCTGTTCGAGATGGAGGCCACCAAGCTGACCTTCACCGAGGACGCGCTGCGTTCGGTGGCGACGAGGGCGATCCAGCGCAAGACGGGTGCCCGCGGGCTGCGTTCGATCATGGAGAGCATCCTGCTCGGCACCATGTTCGAGCTGCCCGGCCTGGATCAGGTCGAGGAGGTCGTGGTGAACAAGGAGGTGGCCGAGGGACGGGCCACGCCATTGTTCATCTATGGCGAGCGTCCGGCGGAACAGACCTCCGCCTGACGCCGATGGGAGCCGCGCCCGCCCGAGCTGCCGAGAGGGTTCTGACCTACACGGTTGTATGCAAGGCGCGGCGCACCATCTGTCATCCCATCCCCGTGGCGCCGGGGCCGTGCCGTTCGATGGAAGTCCGAGGTCGGGTCTTCCTGTGGGCGGCCCCGGGCCGACTGTCCATAGTGAGGTCCCATGACGGAAACTGTTAGCGGCGAATTGCTTCCCGTCCTGCCGCTTCGGGACATCGTCGTCTTCCCGCATATGATCGTGCCGCTCTTCGTGGGGCGCGAGAAATCCGTGCGTGCCCTGGAAGCGGTGATGCGGGAGGACAAGCAGATCCTCCTCCTGGCGCAGCGCAACGCGTCCCAGGACGACCCCCAGGCTTCCGATCTCTATGAGATCGGCACCGTTTCCACGATCCTTCAGCTGCTGAAGCTGCCGGACGGCACCGTGAAGGTGCTGGTCGAGGGTGGCCGGCGTGCCCAGGTGGTCGGCTGGAAGGAGACGGATTCCTATTTCGAGGCCTTTTCGGCCCCGGTGGAGGAGGCCAAGCCGGCCGAGCCGCGCGAGGTCGAGGCGCTGGCCCGCTCCGTGGTCACGCAGTTCGAGCAGTACATCAAGCTCAACAAGAAGATCGCGCCCGAGGTGCTGGTCTCGATCAACCAGATCGAGGACACGGCCAAGCTCGCCGATACGGTGGCGAGCCACCTGAACCTCAAGATCTCCGAGAAGCAGGAACTGCTGGAGACGGTGGGCGTGGGCGCCCGGCTGGAGCGGGTCTTCGCCCATATGGAGAGCGAGATCGGCGTCCTTCAGGTGGAGAAGCGCATCCGGAACCGCGTCAAGCGGCAGATGGAGAAGACGCAGCGCGAGTACTACCTGAACGAGCAGCTCAAGGCGATCCAGAAGGAGCTGGGCGAGGGCGAGGAAGGCAAGGACGAGACCGCCGAGCTGGAGGCCAAGATCAAGGCCACCAAGTTCACCCCCGAGGCGCGCGAGAAGGCGATGGGTGAACTGAAGAAGCTCAAGACCATGTCGCCGATGAGCGCCGAGGCGACGGTGGTGCGCAACTACCTCGACTGGATGCTCTCGATCCCCTGGAAGAAGAAGAGCAAGGTCCGCAACGACCTGAAGGCCGCGGAGGAGGTGCTGGACGCCGACCACTACGGTCTGGAGAAGGTCAAGGAGCGGATCCTCGAATACCTAGCGGTGCAGTCGCGCTCGCAGAAGATCAAGGGGCCGATCCTGTGCCTCGTCGGTCCTCCGGGCGTGGGCAAGACCTCGCTGGGCAAGAGCATCGCCAAGGCGACGAACCGCAACTTCGTCCGGATGTCGCTGGGCGGCGTGCGGGACGAGGCGGAGGTGCGCGGCCACCGGCGGACCTATATCGGCTCCATGCCGGGCAAGGTCATCCAGGGCATGAAGAAAGCCAAGACCTCCAACCCGCTCTTCCTGCTGGACGAGATCGACAAGCTCGGCGCCGACTGGCGCGGCGATCCGTCCTCGGCCCTGCTGGAGGTGCTGGACCCGGAGCAGAACAGCAGCTTCGCGGACCACTACCTGGAGGTGGACTACGACCTGTCGGACGTGATGTTCATCACGACCGCCAACTCGCTGCGCATGCCCCAGCCGCTGCTTGACCGCATGGAGATCATCCGCATCCCCGGCTACACGGAGGATGAGAAGATCCAGATTGCCAAGCGCCACCTGATCGCCAAGGTCACCGAGGCGAACGGGCTGAAGGCGGGCGAGTGGACGATCACCGACGAGGCCCTGCTGGACCTGGCGCGGTACTATACCCGGGAGGCTGGCGTGCGGTCCTACGAGCGCGAGCTCGGTGGCGTGGCGCGCAAGGCGGTGCGGGAGATCGTGTCCGGCAAGGCCAAGAAGGTCGCGGTCACCCGCAAGAACCTCGAGAAGTACGCGGGCATCAAGAAGTACCGCTACGGCGAGGCGGAGCTGGAGGACCAGGTGGGTGCCGTCACCGGCCTCGCCTGGACCGAGGTGGGCGGGGAGATCCTGACCATCGAGGCGGTGCTGCTGCCGGGCAAGGGCGCGGTGAAGCACACGGGCAAGCTGGGCGACGTGATGCAGGAGAGCGTCTCCGCGGCGCTGTCCTATGTCCGCAGCCGCTCCATCGCCTTCGGCATCAAGCCGAACTTCCTGGAGAAGCGGGACATCCACGTCCACGTACCGGAAGGGGCAACGCCGAAGGACGGGCCGAGCGCCGGCATCGCCATGGCCACCGCCATGGTGTCGATCATGACGGGCATCCCCGTCCGCAAGGACGTGGCGATGACCGGCGAGATCACGCTGCGCGGCCGGGTGCTGCCGATCGGCGGGCTGAAGGAGAAGCTCCTCGCGGCGATGCGGGCCGGTGTCACCACCGTCTTCATCCCGCAGGAGAACGAGAAGGACCTCGCCGAGATCCCCGATTCGGTGAAGAAGTTCCTGAAGATCATCCCCGTCTCCCATGTGGACGAGGTGATCGCCCAGGCTCTGGTCCGGAAGCCCGAGGCCATCGAGTGGGACGAGGCAGCCGAGGCACCGCCGGCCAAGCCGGCTGCCGCCACGCCGGCCGCGCCCAGCCTGCCGCACTGATCCATGCGAGGCCGCGTGAGCCTCGCGGCTTTTGCACTCCAGGGTTGCGGGATGGCCATCGTGGCCGTCCTGCCGCTTCTCCCGGGGAAGTGCGCGAACCGCGGCTCCTGCGCGGTTTCGGGCCGTTGACGGCCCGAAACCGCGCTGCCTAGTGTCCCGGCCAGGAGGGGGAAGTTCCGCTCGGGGCTTCCCCCGTTTTGTTGGTGATCACCGGAGGGATATCGCAGGTGAACAAGCAGGATCTCGTGGCCGTGGTGGCCGAGACGGGCGAACTGACCCGGGCCAAGGCCACCGAGGTGGTGGACGCGATGTTCAAGGCGATCGAAGCGTCCCTCAAGGAGAACCAGGAGGTTCGACTGGTCGGGTTCGGGACCTTCTCCATCTCCACCCGCAAGGCTGGCACCGGGCGGAATCCGCGCACCGGCGAGGAGATCAAGATCGAGGCCTCCACCTCCGTGCGCTTCAAGCCCGGCAAGGGGCTCAAGGATGCCCTGAACTCCTGATTGCGAAAACTGGCGGGAGCGGTGACATGGGTCCTGCTTCCGCCCTATCTTCCGCCGGCCCGACCCATGCTGCCATGGGCACTGTGGCCGGGTTTCGTGGGCGCTTAGCTCAGCGGTAGAGCGCCTCGTTTACACCGAGGATGCCGGGGGTTCGAATCCCTCAGCGCCCATTCCGCCGCCCGTCCGCGGGCCATCATAGCCTTCCCCGTCTTGTCCGGGCTTTTTCCCTGGGCCGCCCCGCACCGGCCGCTCGCCAGGAACGGCGGGCCACGATTCGAGCCCGTCCGGCGGAAAGTCCGGGGCAGGGTTAGCGGCTGCCGGAAGGGGTGGGAGAGGGTGGCGAGGATGCTTCGGTGGCCTGCTTGACACCTTCCTCGTCACCCCATAAACCCCGCCCCACGAGCCGCACCGGAGGGTGCGGCGCTCTTCCCGCCCCAGGGCGGCAGGGGCATGCATCGTGTGCGGGTGTAGCTCAGTTGGTTAGAGCGCCGGCCTGTCACGCCGGAGGTCGCGGGTTCGAGCCCCGTCACTCGCGCCACCCGATGCATCGTCGTTCCTGGGCTTGGCAAGTCCGGCGGATTGCCGTCGGCCTTTGCCCATGCATTGCGCGGGTGTAGCTCAGTTGGTTAGAGCGCCGGCCTGTCACGCCGGAGGTCGCGGGTTCGAGCCCCGTCACTCGCGCCATTCGCCACATTCCTCCGTCTTCGATATGCGGTTCCGGCGCTCTTTTTCTGGCAAGAACGCCTCATGTATCCGGACTGAATTCGTCCGGATTTATTATCGACCAGCCGTGTCGTCCTGACCCCTTGTCTTTGGGTCACATGGCGGTATTGCTGCCCGCGCGCTATGGCAGTGGGCTGCGGGTCGCAGTATGTTCGCGCTGCATCGCACACGCCCTCGTGGCGCTGTTTGCATTGGATAACGAAACGATGACGCAGCCGCTCCTCGCCGAGTACTTCCCGATCCTCGTCTTCCTGGCCATTGCGGTGGTGATCTCCATCGCCATGGTGGGCGGCTCGTTCCTGGCCGGGCATCAGAAGCCGGATCCGGAGAAGCTCTCGACCTACGAGTGCGGCTTCGAGCCCTTCGAGGACACGCGGCACCGTTTCGACGTGCGTTTCTACCTCGTGGCCATCCTCTTCATCATTTTCGACCTCGAAGTGGCCTTCCTGTTCCCCTGGGCGATCTCGCTGGGCACCCTCGGCTGGGTGGGCTTCCTCTCCATGATGGGCTTCCTGACCGTGCTGACGGTGGGCTTCGTCTACGAGTGGCGGAAGGGCGCGCTGGACTGGGAGTGAGGGCGGCCGGCGAGGCGGGGCAGGAGCCGCCTTGCCGGTGCGGGGCCCCGCGGTGGGGCCCCTGGAAGGAATGTGTTGCGTGACCGTGCTGAGTGACCGGCGGGTGGGAGAGTTGAATGTCTGATCAAGCCGTTGCCTGGAACAAGGACGCGCTTCCGCCCGGCCCGGGACAGGATGCGGTGATCCATGGCGTGACCGGGGAGATCCAGGAGAAGGGCTTCGTGATCGCCAACCTGGACAAGGTGGTGAACTGGGCCCGCACCGGCAGCCTCTGGCCGATGACCTTCGGCCTCGCCTGCTGCGCCGTGCCGATGATCCATGCCTACATGGCGCGCTACGACCTCGACCGCTTCGGCACCATCCCGCGCGGCTCGCCGCGCCAGTCCGACGTGATGATCGTGGCCGGCACGCTGACCAACAAGATGGCCCCGGCCCTGCGCAAGGTCTACGACCAGATGTCGGAACCGCGCTGGGTGATCTCCATGGGGTCCTGCGCCAATGGTGGCGGGTACTACCATTATTCCTACAGCGTGGTACGCGGCTGCGACCGCATCGTGCCGGTCGATATCTACGTGCCCGGCTGCCCGCCGACGGCCGAGGCGCTGGTCTATGGCGTGTTGCAGCTCCAGAAGAAGATCCGGCGGACGGGGACCATCCTTCGTGGCTGATACCGACTCCACTCCCACCACGCCGCTGTCGCCGCTGGCGGCGCTCGGCCAGGCGATCACCGCGGCGGCGCCCCAGGGTGCCGTGCTTGACGCGCGGGTGACGCGACGGGCCGAGACCGCACCGGGCGAGCTGGTGGTGCGGCTGCGCCGCGAGGCGGTGCTGCCGGTGATGCTGATGCTGCGCGACGATCCGCGCTTCTCCTTCGAGCAGTGCATGGACATCTGCGGCGTGGACTGGCCCGACCGGGCCGAGCGCTTCGAGGTGGTCTGGAACCTGCTGAGCCTGCGGCACAACCAGCGCGTCCGCGTGATCACCGGCACGGACGAAAACACGCCGGTGGCGAGCGTGTCGGTGATCTGGCCGACGGCGACCTGGTTCGAGCGGGAGGCCTGGGACATGTACGGCATCCTCTTTGCCGGACAGACGGACCTGCGTCGCCTACTCACGGATTACGGTTTCGAAGGGCACCCGCTGCGCAAGGACTTCCCACTGACCGGCCATGTCGAGGTCCGTTACGACTCCGAGCGGCGCGAGGTGGTCTACGAGCCGGTGAAGCTGACCCAGGAATTCCGCCGGTTCGACTTCCTTTCTCCCTGGGAGGGCATGACCACGCTGCCCGGTGACGAGAAGGTGCATCTGAACCGCCTGCCGCCGCCCGAGGAAGGGCCGTCTGGCGAGCAGAAGGAGGCGCAGAAGTGAGTCACCTCCTCACCGGAGATGTCGGCCCCGTCGAGGGCGATGCCGACCAGGGCAATGGCCGCACCACCATCGAGGTGGACAGCCACACCATCAATTTCGGCCCGCAGCATCCCGCCGCTCACGGCGTGCTGCGCCTCATCCTGGAGATGAAGGGCGAGCAGGTCGAGCGGGCCGACCCGCATATCGGCCTGCTGCACCGCGGCACCGAGAAGCTGATCGAGTACAAGACCTACGTCCAGGCGAACCCGTACTTCGACCGGCTCGATTATGTGAGCCCGATGTGCATGGAGCACGCCTTCGCGCTGGCGACGGAGCGGCTGCTGGGCATCGAGGCACCGGAGCGGGCGCAGTACATCCGCGTGCTGTTCAGCGAGGTCACGCGGCTGCTGAACCACCTGCTGAACGTCACCACCTTCGCGCTGGACCTCGGCGCCACGACACCGCCGCTCTGGGGCTTCGAGCAGCGCGACCGCGGGCTGGAGTTCTACGAGGCGGTGAGCGGCAGCCACTACCACGCGAACTACTTCCGCGCGGGCGGCGTGGCGAAGGACCTGCCGGCCGGGCTGGAGGAGCGGATCGCCGCCTGGGCCGACGGGCTGCCGAAGTTCATCGATGAGCTGGACACGCTGGTGACGGGCAACCGCATCATCAAGCAGCGCACCGTCGATATCGGCATCGTCTCGCCGGAGGATGCGATGGCCTGGGGCTTTACCGGACCCTGCCTGCGCGCCTCGGGCTGCGCCTGGGACCTGCGCAAGCAGCAGCCCTACGACGTCTATGACCGGATGGACTTCGACATCCCGGTCGGGCGCAACGGCGACTGCTACGACCGCTACCTCGTCCGCATCGCCGAGATGCGGGAGAGCGTGAAGATCATCAAGCAGTGCCTGGCGCAGATGAAGCCGGGGCCGATCAAGGTGCAGGACAACAAGATCGCGCCGCCGAAGCGGTCGGAGATGAAGCGCTCGATGGAGGCGCTGATCCACCACTTCAAGCTCTACACCGAGGGCTATCACGTGCCGGAGGGCGCGACCTACACCGCCGTCGAGGCGCCGAAGGGCGAGTTCGCGGTCTATCTGGTCGCCGACGGCACCAACAAGCCGTACCGCTGCAAGATCCGCTCGCCGGGCTATGCCCACCTGCAGGCGACGGAGCTCATGTCCAAGGGACACATGCTGGCCGACGCCGTGGCGATCATCGGCAGCATCGATGTCGTGTTCGGAGAGATCGACCGGTGAGCGACCACGCGCACGAGGGTCCGACCCATGCTGACGGCAAGGCCGAGGCGCATCACGAGCCTGCCTCCTTCGCCTTCGATGCGGAGAGCGAGGCGCAGATCGAGAAGATCCTGAAGCGCTATCCAGCGGGGAAGGAAGCCAGCGCCATCATCCCGCTGCTTTATGTCGTGCAGCGGCAGATGGGGCGGCAGACCGGCAGTGCCTGGGTGCCGCGCGTGGCGATGGACCAGACAGCCCGGCGGCTCGGCATGGCCCCGATCCGCGTCTATGAGGTCGCCAACTTCTATACCATGTTCAACACCAAGCCGATCGGGCGCTACCACCTGCAGGTCTGCGGCACGACGCCCTGCTGGCTGCGCGGTTCCGATGATGTGCTGCGCGCCTGCAAGGATGCGGGGCACCTGAAGGGCTATGGCGACACCAGCACCGACGGGCTCTTCACCCTGACCGAGGTGGAATGCCTGGGCGGCTGCGTCAACGCGCCGGTGCTGCAGGTGGACGACGACTACTACGAGGACCTGGACTACGAGAGCACCGTGAAGCTCATCGAGTCCCTGAAGCGCGGCGAGCGGCCGCCGGCGGGCAGCGTCATCGGGCGCGTGTGCAGCGCGCCGGTGGGCGGGGCGGAGACCCTGCTCGACATCCCGATGGTGGATGCCGATGGCCGTGACTTTCCGGTGAAGGAGTGAGACCATGGCGCTGAGCGACAAGGACCGCATCTTCACCAACCTCTATGGGCTGCATTCCTGGCAGCTCAAGGAAGCGCAGCGCCGCGGCAACTGGGACGGCACGGCGGGCATCATCGCCAAGGGGCGGGACTGGATCATCGAGGAGATGAAGCAGTCCGGCCTGCGCGGCCGTGGCGGCGCGGGCTTCCCGACCGGCATGAAGTGGAGCTTCATGCCCAAGTCCTCGCCGGATGGGCGTCCCTCCTATCTCATGGTGAACTGCGACGAGTCCGAGCCGGGCACCTGCAAGGACCGCGACATCGTCCGAAACGACCCGCAGACGCTGATCGAGGGCAGCCTGCTCGCGGGCTTCGCGATGGGTGCGCATGCGGCCTATATCTACATCCGCGGCGAGTACTACAACGAGGCCGTCATCCTGCAGGCGGCGATCGACGAGGCCTACGAGGCCGGGCTGCTCGGGCCGAACGCGGCCGGGTCGGGCTGGGACTTCGACCTCTACCTCCATCGCGGCGCCGGTGCGTATATCTGCGGCGAAGAGACGGCGCTCATCGAATCCCTCGAGGGCAAGAAGGGGATGCCGCGGCTGAAGCCGCCCTTCCCGGCGGCGGTCGGCCTCTACGGCTGCCCCACCACGGTGAACAACGTCGAGACCATCGCGGTGGTTCCGACCATCCTGCGCCGTGGCGCCACTTGGTTTGCCGGCTTCGGCCGGCCGAAGAACTCGGGCACCAAGGTCTTCTGCATCCAGGGACACGTGAACAAGCCCTGCAACGTGGAAGCCGAGATGAGCATCCCGCTGCGGGAGCTGATCGAACGCTATGCCGGCGGCGTGCGCGGCGGCTGGGACAACCTGCTCTGCGTGATCCCGGGCGGTTCCTCCACGCCGCTGCTGCCCAAGCATATCTGCGATGATGTGCTGATGGATTTCGACGCGCTGCGCGAGCACAAGTCGGGCCTCGGCACGGCGGGCGTGATCGTGATGGACAAGTCCACCGACATCATCAAGGCGATCGCCCGCCTGTCGCAGTTCTACAAGCATGAGAGCTGCGGCCAGTGCACCCCCTGCCGAGAGGGCATGGGCTGGGTGAACCGGGTGATGTGGCGGATGGTCCAGGGCCGCGCGGAGATCGACGAGATCGACGTGCTGGAGCAGGTAACGAAGCAGATCGAGGGGCACACGATCTGTGCGTTCGCCGATGGCGGCGTCTGGCCGGTGCAAGGCCTGATCCGGCACTATCGCCCACTGATGGAAGCGCGCATCGCCGAGTACAAGCAGCGCCATGCGGCGCCTTCCATGCCCCCCTCCATTCCCCTGGCGGCGGAGTGATCCGATGAGCGAGATCAAGACCGTCAAGGTCACGGTGGACGGCCAGCAGGTGGAGGTGCCGGCGGGCGCCACCGCACTGCAGGCCTGTGAGGCCGCTGGCAAGGAGATCCCGCGCTTCTGCTACCACGAGCGCCTCTCCATCGCCGGCAATTGCCGCATGTGCCTGGTGGAGGTGGAGAAGTCGCCGAAGCCGCAGGCCTCCTGCGCCTTCCCGGTGATGGACGGGATGGTGATCAAGACCGACAGCCCGGTGGTGCGCCAGGCCCGCCGGAGCGTCATGGAATTCCTGCTGATCAACCATCCGCTGGACTGCCCGATCTGCGACCAGGGCGGCGAGTGCGACCTGCAGGACCAGGCCGTGGCCTATGGCATGGACCACAGCCGCTACCGCGAGGCGAAGCGAGCGGTGAAGGACAAGTATGTCGGGCCGCTGATCAAGACGATCATGAACCGCTGCATCCTGTGTAGCCGTTGCGTCCGCTTCTCGGCGGAAGTGGCGGGGGTGCAGGAGATGGGTGCCACCGGCCGCGGCGAGAGCATGCAGATCGGCACATATGTCGAGAAGGCGCTGACCACCGAGCTGGCCGGCAACCTGATCGACATCTGCCCGGTCGGTGCGCTGACCAGCCGGCCCTATGCCTTCACGGCGCGGCCCTGGGAGCTGACCAAGACCGACAGCGTGGACGTGATGGACGCGCTGGGCGCCGCCATCCGCGTCGATGCGCGCGGGCCTGACATCCTGCGCATCCTGCCGCGCATCAACGACGACGTGAACGAGGAATGGCTGGGCGACCGGTCGCGCTTCTCGCACGACGCGCTGAAGCGGAAGCGGCTGGACCGTCCGTGGGTGAAGCGCGACGGGCGGCTGCAGCCGGCGAGCTGGCACGAGGCCTTCGAGGTCATCGCCGACCGGCTGAAGGGCGTCCCGGGCGACCGGGTTGGCGCCGTGGCGGGCAACATGGCGGATGCCGAGAGCCTGCTGGCGCTGCGTGACCTGATGGAGCGGCTGGGCTCGCGGAATCTCGATTGCCGCCAGGACGGCGCGGCAATCGACGCCTCGCGCCGGGCCTTCTACCTGTTCAACTCGACCATCGCCGGGATCGACGAGGCCGATGCCATCCTGATCGTGGGCAGCAACCCGCGGCTGGAGGCGCCGGTGCTCAACGCCCGCATCCTGAAGCGCTGGAACCAGACGGCCCTGCCGGTGGCCTATGTCGGGCCGGAGGTGCTGGACCTGACCTATCCGGCCGAGCATCTGGGCGACGGGCCGAACCTTCTCTCCGGCATCGAGGTGGGCGAGGGGGCCTTCGCCCAGGCGCTGCGCGGGGCGAAGAAGCCGATGGTCATCCTGGGCCGGGGCGCGCTGGCGCGGCCGGATGGCGCGGCGGTGCTGGCCGCGGCCTGGGCGCTGGCGGGCCGCGTCGGCGCGCTGCGCGAGGACTGGAACGGCTTCAACCTGCTGCACCAGTTCGGCGGCCAGGTGGGCGCTCTCGACCTCGGCTTCCTGCCGGGCGAGGGCGGCAAGGACCTGGGCGCCATGCTCGGCGGCGGGGTGGACGTCCTCTGGCTGCTGGGCGCCGACAGCTTCGACCCGGCGCTGATCGGCGACGGTACCTTCGTGGTCTATCAGGGCCATCACGGCGACCGGGCGGCGGCACGGGCCGACGTGATCCTGCCGGGCGTGACCTATCTGGAAAAGAACGGCACCTACGTGAACACGGAGGGCCGGGTGCAGCGCGCCCGCCGCGCGGTCTTCGCCCCGGGCGAGGCGCGCGAGGACTGGCGCATCATCCGCGCGGCCAGCGAGATCATCGGCAGGCCGCTGCCCTATGACGACGAGGACGCGATCCGCGCCGCCCTGGTGCGGGCGAACCCGGTCTTCGGGCGGCTGGACGCGGTGGACGCACCGTCCTGCCGCGAGGGCAGCGGGCCGCGGGCCGGCGGGCAGCCGCTGGGCGGGGCGGGCTTCACGCTGCCGATCACGGACTACTACCGCGTCGATCCGATCAGCCGGGCGAGCGAGGTGATGGCCGAGTGCAGCCGGGTCCGGGCCTCCGCGGCCGAACCTCGCCTGGCGGCGGAGTGAGCGCGATGGACAGCTTCCTTTCCTCCCCGGTCGGCATCCTCGCGCTGACGCTGGCGCAGACCCTGGCGCTGCTGGTGCCGCTGCTGATCGCGGTCACCTACCTCACCTATGCGGAACGCAAGGTGCTGGCCGCCATGCAGTACCGCCGGGGGCCGAACGTGGTCGGCCCCTTCGGCCTGCTGCAGCCCTTCGCCGATGCGCTGAAGATGATGACCAAGGAGACCATCATCCCGACCGGCGCGTCGCGTGTGCTGTTCATCATGGCGCCGATGATCACCTTCGTCCTGGCCATGCTGGCCTGGGCGGTGATCCCGGTGAACGACGGCTGGGCGATCGCCAACATCAATGTCGGCGTGCTCTACCTCTTCGCCATCTCCTCGCTCGGCGTCTATGGCATCATCATCGCCGGCTGGGCGTCGAACTCGAAATACGCCTTCCTGGGCGCGCTGCGCTCGGCGGCGCAGATGGTGTCCTACGAGGTCTCGATGGGCCTCATCATCGTGACCGTGCTGATGTGCGTGGGGTCGCTGAACCTGACGGACATCGTGCGGGCGCAGGAGCATGTGTGGTTCGCCATACCGCTCTTCCCGATGTTCATCATCTTCTTCATCTCGATCCTGGCGGAGACGAACCGCGCCCCCTTCGACCTGCCGGAAGGCGAGAGCGAGCTGGTGGCGGGCTTCTTCGTCGAATACAGCTCGATGACCTTCGGGCTCTTCTTCCTCGGCGAGTACGCGAACATGATCCTCATGTCCGCGCTGACCACCATCCTCTTCCTGGGTGGCTGGTACCCGCCGATGGACGTGGCGCCGCTGAACTGGGTGCCGGGGCCGCTCTGGTTCATCCTGAAGATCCTGATCTGCCTCTTCGTCTTCCTTTGGGTCCGCGCGACCTTCCCGCGCTACCGCTACGACCAGCTGATGCGGCTGGGCTGGAAGGTCTTCCTGCCCTTCACCCTGGGCTGGCTGGTGCTGACCGCGGTGGCGCTGAAGGCCTTCGGGTGGCTGCCGGCATGACGCGGGCTCTGGACGACATGCGCCTCCTCTCTTTCACCCTTCATCTCGCCCTGGCCGGAAAGGCATAGCATCATGGCGACGCTCGACAGCCTGGCGCGCGGCTACCTGCTCGTGGATATCGCGCAGGGCATGTGGCTGACGCTGAAGGCCTTCTTCAAGCCCAAGGTCACGCTGAACTACCCGTTCGAGCGGCAGCCGCTTTCGCCCCGCTTCAAGGGCGAGCACGCGCTGCGCCGCTATCCGAACGGGGAGGAGCGCTGCATCGCCTGCAAGCTCTGCGAGGCGATCTGCCCGGCGCTGGCCATCACCATCGAGGCCGAGCCGCGCGAGGACGGGTCCCGCCGCACCACGCGCTACGACATCGACATGGTGAAGTGCATCTATTGCGGTCTCTGCGAGGAGGCCTGCCCGGTGGATGCGATCGTCGAGGGGCCGAACCTCGAATTCGCCACGGAAACGCGGGAGGAGCTTCTCTATGACAAGAACAAGCTGCTCGCGAACGGAGACCGGTGGGAACCGCTGCTCGCCGCGAGGCTCGAGCTCGACGCTCCCTACCGCTGAGAACGCATCCGGGGGCGCCGCAAAGCGCCCCCGGTTCACGAAGATGGAACGCCCCATGGACTGCCTGGCCCGATGATCGCAGCTCTCGCCTTCTACGCCTTCGCGGCGGTGCTGATCGCCTCCGCCGTGATGGTGGTGACCAGCCGCAATCCCGTCTACAGCGTGCTCTACCTCATCCTCGGCTTCTTCAACGCGGCCGGGCTCTTCCTCCTCGCGGGGGCGGAGTTCCTCGCGATGATCCTGGTCATCGTCTATGTCGGCGCGGTCGCGGTGCTGTTCCTCTTCGTCGTGATGATGCTGGATGTGGACTTCACCCGGCTGCGGGAGGGCTTCCAGCGCTACGCCCCGATCGGGGCGATCGTGGGCGGCATCCTCTTCCTGGAGCTGCTTCTGGTCCTGGCCGGCTGGCAATTCAGCTCGGAGGCGGTGACGCTGCGCATGAACGCGGCGCCGGCCGACATGACCAACACCCACGCGCTCGGGCACCTGATCTACACGGACTACATCTTCCTGTTCCAGGCGGCGGGCATGGTCCTGCTGGTGGCGATGATCGGGGCCATCGTGCTGACACACCGCGAGAAGACGGGGCCGTCGCGGCGGCAGAACATCGCCCAGCAGATCGCACGCGCGGGCAAGGTGGAGATGCAGAAGGTGCCGAGCGGCGCCGGGCTGGGCGAGATCGGCATCCTGCGGCCGCTGCCGCCGGAGCCGAAGGACAAGCCCAAGGCGATCCACCACGCAGATCATGGCCACGGGGGGGGCCACCACTGATGCTCACCATCGGGCTTGGCCACTACCTGGCGGTAGGGGCGATCCTTTTCCTGCTCGGCATCTTCGGGATCTTCATGAACCGGAAGAATGTCATCGTGCTGCTGATGTCGATCGAGCTGATCCTGCTTTCGGTCAACACCAACATGGTGGCCTTCTCCTCGGCGCTAGGCGACCTGACCGGGCAGGTCTTCGCCCTGTTCATCCTGACGGTGGCGGCGGCCGAGGCCGCGATCGGCCTCGCGATCCTCGTCATCTATTTCCGCAACCGTGGCAGCATCGAGGTGGAAGACGTGTCCACCCTGAAGGGTTGAGCGGCATGTTCGTCGGCGCTGTCTTCTTCCCCCTGCTGGGCTCCGCCATCTCGGGCTTCCTGGGCCGCTGGATCGGCGACAAGGCCGCCCAGTGGTCCACCGTGATCTGCATGGCGCTGGCCGCGGTCTGCGGGCTCTCCGCCTTCTGGCAGGTCGGGCTGCATAGCCAGCCCGCCACGGTGGTGGTCACCAACTTCATCGAGGCCGGCTCGCTCAGCGTGGACTGGGCGCTCCGCTACGACACGCTCTCGGCCATGATGGTCGGGATGATCACGCTGATCTCCACGCTGATCCATCTCTACAGCGTGGGCTACATGTCCCATGACGAGACGCCGTCGCGGTACTTCGCCTATCTCTCGCTCTTCACCTTCGCCATGCTGATGCTGGTGACGGCGGACAACCTCGTCCAGCTCTTCTTCGGCTGGGAGGGCGTGGGCCTCGCGAGCTACCTGCTGATCGGCTACTACTACGAGCGCGAGAGCGCGAACCGCGCGGCAATGAAGGCCTTCATCGTCAACCGCGTGGGTGACCTGTTCTTCATGATGGGCATGGCACTCACCTTCTGGACCTTTGGCGAGCTCGGCTTCAACGAGATCTTCGCCGCGCTGCCGGAGGCGCAGGGCCAGACCATCTTCGGCTTCTCCTCCATCGAGGTGATCGGCGTGCTGCTCTTCGCCGGCGCCTGCGGCAAGTCGGCGCAGCTCGTGCTGCACACCTGGCTGCCGGACGCCATGGAGGGCCCGACCCCCGTTTCCGCGCTGATCCACGCGGCGACCATGGTGACGGCCGGCGTCTTCCTGATGGCCCGCATGTCGCCGCTGATGGAGATGGCGCCGCACGCGCTGACGCTGGTGACCTTCATCGGCGCCACCACCGCCTTCTTCGCGGCGACGGTGGGCTGCGTGCAGAACGACATCAAGCGGGTGATCGCCTTCTCCACCTGCTCGCAGCTCGGCTACATGTTCGTGGCGGTGGGCGTGGGCGCCTATCAGGCGGCGGTGTTCCATCTCTTCACCCATGCCTTCTTCAAGGCGCTGCTCTTCCTGAGTGCGGGCTCGGTGATCCATGCCATGTCCGACGAGCAGGACATCCGCCGCATGGGCGGGATCTGGACCAAGATCCCGGTCACCTACGTGGTGTTCTGGATCGGCAACCTGGCGCTGGCCGGCATCCCCTTCTTCGCCGGCTACTACTCCAAGGATGCGATCATGGAGGCGGCCTTCGCCTCGGGCAGCGCGGTCGGCATGTACGGCTTCGTCATGACCATGATCGCGGCCTTCCTGACGGCCTTCTACTCCTGGCGCCTGACGATCCTGACCTTCCACGGCAAGCCGCGGGCGGACCATCATGTAATGGAGCACGTGCATGAGAGCCCGCCGGTGATGCTGATCCCGCTGGTGCTGCTGGCGATCGGCGCGGTCTTCACCGGCTATGCCTTCTTCGACCTGATGGTCGGGCATCACTGGGAGGAGTTCTGGAACGGCTCCATCGTGAACGCCGAGACCAACCACATCATGCATGCGATGCACGAGGTGCCCGAATGGGTGCCGCTGGCGCCGACCGTGATGGGCCTGTCCGGCATCGCGCTGGCCTACATCATGTACATGTTCGTGCCGTCGCTGCCGGGCAAGCTGGCCAGCGCCTTCCACCCGATCTACCTGTTCCTGCTGAACAAGTGGTACTTCGACGAGCTGTACGACTTCCTCTTCGTACGCCCCTGCCAGCGCCTGGCCCGCACCCTGTGGAAGGTGGGCGACGCGCAGATCATCGACGGCATGCCCAACGGGGCGGCCAGCCTGACGGTCGAGGCGTCCCGCGGCGCGGTGAAGCTCCAGACCGGCAAGCTCGCCAACTATGCCTTCGCGATGATCATCGGGCTCGCGCTCTTCGTGTCCATCTTCCTGCTGGGAGTCATGCGGTGAACGCGGCCGGGTTCCCCCTTCTTTCCCTGCTGACCTTCCTGCCGCTGGCAGGGGCGGCGGTCATCATGTCCGTGCGAGGCGACGACGCGGTCGTCGCGTCCAATGCCCGTTGGACGGCGCTCTGGACCAGCCTGATCGTGCTGGCCCTGTCGCTGCTGCTCTGGTTCCGCTTCGACACCTCCTCGGCCGCCTACCAGTTCGAGGAGCAGGTCCGCTGGCTGCCGGAAGTCGGCCTTGGCTACCACATGGGGGTGGACGGCATCTCCGTCCTCTTCGTGCTGCTGTCCACCGTGCTGACGCCGCTCTGCATCCTGGCTTCCTGGGAGTCGGTGCAGAACCGGGTGCGCGAGTACATGGTCGCCTTCCTGCTGCTGGAGACCATGATGGTGGGCATGTTCAGCGCGCTGGACATCGTCCTCTTCTATGTCTTCTTCGAGGGCGTGCTGATCCCGATGTTCCTGATCATCGGGGTCTGGGGCGGGCCGCGGCGCGTCTATGCGGCCTTCAAGCTCTTCCTCTACACGCTGCTCGGCTCGGTGCTGATGCTGCTGGCCATCCTCGCGCTCTGGTACAATGCCGGCAGCAGCGACATCGGCGCGGTCATGCAGCTGAACCTGCCGCGCTCGACGCAGATCTGGATGTTCCTGGCCTTCTTCGCCGCCTTCGCGGTGAAGGTGCCGATGTGGCCGGTCCATACCTGGCTGCCGGACGCGCATGTGGAGGCGCCGACGGCGGGCTCGGTGATCCTGGCGGGCGTGCTGCTGAAGATGGGGGCCTACGGCTTCATTCGCTTCTCCATCCCACTCTTCCCCGAGGCCGCGGCGCTCTTCGCGCCGGTGATCTTCGTGCTGTCGGTGGTGGCGGTGGTCTACACCAGCCTCGTCGCCATGGCGCAGGAGGACATGAAGAAGCTGATCGCCTACTCCTCCGTCGCGCATATGGGCATCGTCACGCTGGGGCTCTTCACCTTCAACCAGCAGGGCATTTCCGGCGCGCTGCTGCAGATGATCTCGCACGGCGTGGTTTCGGGGGCGCTCTTCCTCTGTGTCGGCGTGCTCTACGATCGGGTGCATTCGCGCGAGATCGCCCGCTATGGCGGCGTGGCGAAGATCATGCCGGCCTATGCGCTGGTCTTCATGTTCTTCACCATGGGCTCGGTGGCGCTGCCCGGCCTGGCCGGCTTCCCGGGCGAGTTCCTGGTGCTGGTCGGCGCCTGGAAGGCGAATCCCTGGGCCGCCTTCGGCGGCGCCCTCGGCATGATCCTGGGCGCGGGCTACATGCTCTACCTGTACCGCAGGGTGATCTTCAGCCGCGTCACGCGCGAGGACCTGCGCGCGCTGCTGGACCTGAGCCCGCGCGAGTACGTGACCTTCGCGCCGCTGATCCTGCTGACGATCTGGCTCGGCGTGTACCCGTCCTCCTTCCTTCAGTTCTTCGAGGCCAGCGTGGCGGCGCTGATCGAGCGGCACGAGGCCGCTCTGGCTCTGCCGCGCCTGGCCGGGATGTGACAGCATGAACCCGATCAACTGGACCCTCTCGCTGCCGGAGATCGTGCTGGCGGTCTCGGTTCTGGTGCTGCTGGTCTGCGGCGTGCTGCCGAAGCGCGACACCAGCTTCGGCGTGACCATGGGCGGCGTCGGTGTCCTGCTGGTGACGGCGGCGCTGGTGATCGCGCAGGCGGACGGGACGGGCTTCTTCGGCCAGTACGTCTCCGACGCCTTTGCGCGCTTCACCAAGCTGCTGGTGCTGCTGGGCAGCCTGGCGACCATGATCCTGGCGCTGAACTGGAACGAGAGGGAGGGCATTGCCCGCTTCGAGTTCCCGATCCTGATCCTGACCGCGACCCTGGGCATGCTGGTCATGCTCGCGGCCAACGACCTGATGATGCTCTACCTGGGGCTGGAGCTCTTCTCGCTCTCGCTCTACGTCGTGGCCTCCTTCGACCGCGACAACGTCCGCTCGGCGGAGGCGGGGCTGAAGTACTTCGTGCTGGGCGCGCTCGCCTCCGGCCTGCTGCTTTACGGCGCGAGCCTGATCTACGGCTTCACCGGCACCACGAACTTCACCCGCATCGCCACCGCGATGGGCAGCCCTGGCGGTGTCTCGGCCGGCGTGGTGATCGGCCTGATCTTCGTGATTGCCGCCCTGGCCTTCAAGGTCTCGGCCGTGCCCTTCCACATGTGGACGCCGGATGTCTACGAGGGCGCGCCGACGCCGGTGACGGCCTTCTTCGCCTCGGCACCGAAGGTGGCGGCGCTGGCGCTGCTCACCCGCGTGGTGGTCGGTCCCTTCGGCGAGCTGGTGGCGCAGTGGGGGCAGGTGATGGTGGTGGTCTCCATCCTGTCCATGCTGCTGGGCTCGCTCGCCGCGATCGGGCAGCGCAACATCAAGCGGCTGATGGCCTATTCCTCCATCGGCCATGTCGGCTACGCGCTGATGGGCCTGGCGGTGGGTACGGGCACGGGCGTGCGCGGCCTGCTCTTCTACCTAGCCATCTACCTGGTGATGAACATCGGCGTCTTCGCCGTGCTGGTCTCCATGCGCCGCAACGGCCGCTCGGTGGAAGGGATCGGCGACCTCGCCGGCCTGGGCAAGACGGACCCGGCGATGGCGCTCGCCATGGCGATCTTCATGTTCTCCATGGCCGGCATCCCGCCGCTGGCCGGCTTCTTCTCGAAGCTCTACGTCTTCCTGGCTGCGGTGCAGGCGGGTTACTGGACGCTGGCGGTGATCGGCGTGCTGACCTCGGTGGTCTCGGCCTACTACTACCTCCGCATCGTCAAGGTGATGTATTTCGACGAGGCGGCCGGGGCGCTGGAACCGCGTGCGACGGGCGTCTCGGTGCTGCTGGCCGGCGCCGGCATCCTGAACGTGGTGCTGGTCTTCTTCGCCGCGCCGCTGCTCGCGGCGGCGCAGGCCGCCGTGGCTGCCCTGGCCGGGTGAGCGTACCGGTGACACCCGGAGCCGCCGGCTTCGGCTGGCGGCTTCAGGTGCATGAAAGCCTTTCCAGCACGCAGGACCATCTCCTGGCCCTCGCCGCCGCTGGGGAACCCGAGGGGACGGTCGCCTTGGCGCTGCGCCAGACGGCCGGTCGGGGCCAGCATGGCCGTGCCTGGCAGTCCCTTTCCGGCAACCTGCATCTCTCGCTCCTGTTGCGTCCGCGCGAGGCACCGCGGGAGCTGCCGCAGTATTCGCTGCTGGCGGCGGTGGCCCTGGCCGATGCCGTGGCGGGTGTCCTGCCAGCCGGCGTGCCGCTTTCCCTGAAATGGCCTAACGACCTGTTGCTGAACGGCGCCAAATGCGCCGGCATCCTCTTGAACTCCGGCCTGGACGAAGAAGGGGCGCCGTGGATCGTGCTGGGGATCGGAGTCAACCTCACCCATGCACCGCAGATTCCTGATAGATTCGTGACATGTCTTGCCGATGTCTGTGGGGCATCGCCTGGACCGGAGGCCTTCGCGCGCAGCCTGCTGGAGCGTCTCGACCATTGGCGGCAGCGCCGGGCGGCGGAAGGCTTCGGTCCCGTCCGGACCGCCTGGATGGCGTACGGGCCGGCACCCGATGCCATCCTGACGGTGCGGGGATCACGCGGATCGATCACGGGGCGGTTCGGGGGGCTGGCCGAGGATGGGGCGCTCCTGATAGCGACGGAAGAACGCGTTCACACCGTTGTCGCGGGTGAACTCGCGGGCTGAGGGAGGCCAAGATCCATGTTGCTGGCCATTGATGCAGGCAACACCAACGTCGTCTTCGCGGTCCATGACGGCCGGGAATGGCGCGGCCGCTGGCGCATCGCCACGCGGGATGACCGGACCAGCGACGAATACGCCGTCTGGCTCCTGGCCTTGTTCCGTCATGCGGGGCTGAACCCCTCGGCGATCGACCGCTGCGCCATCGGCACCGTGGTGCCGGCCGCCCTGTACAACCTGCGCCGCCTGTCCCGCGAATGGTTCTCCTGCGAGCCGCTGGTGGCCCGGGCCGCGGTGGAGTGGGGTTTCCAGATCCTGGTGGACCGCCCGAAGGAGGTCGGCGCCGACCGGCTGCTGAACGCCCTGGCGGCGCACCACCATTATCACGGACCCCTGGTGGTGGTGGATTTCGGCACTGCCACCACCTTCGATGTCGTGGACGGGAAGGGCAGCTATCTCGGTGGCGTGATCGCTCCCGGCATCAGCCTGTCGATCGAGGCGCTCCACCGGGCCGCCGCCCGCCTGCCGCGGATCGGCATCGGCCGGCCGCAATCGGTGATCGGGCGGGACACGGTGCCGGCCATGCAGTCCGGGATCTTCTGGGGCTATGTGGGGCTGATCGAGGGGATCGTGGAGCGCATCCGCGCGGAGTTCGGCGCGCCGATGAAGGTGGTGGCCACCGGCGGGCTGGCGCCGCTCTTCGCCGAGGGTACCGCCGTGATCGAGAAGACCGACCCCGATATCACCCTGGAGGGGCTGCGGCTGTTGGCGGATCGTAACCCCACGCCCATCTTCCACCGCACCAGTTTGCCCGACGTGCTGAAACCGGACCCGGATTAGATGTTTATCAGAACGAGAACAGAATGACAGAACCCACCTCCGGCCTCGCCCTGATCCCGCTCGGAGGGACCGGGGAAATTGGCCTCAACCTGAACGTGTATCGCTGCGACGGTGCTCTGCTCGCAGTGGATTGCGGCATCGGTTTCGGCGGCACCGACACGCCGGAAGCCGAGGTCATGGTCCCCGATGCCGGCTGGCTGGCGGAGCGGCGTGGCAAGCTGGTCGGGCTGGTGATCACCCACGCGCATGAGGACCATCTCGGCGCCGTGGCACCGCTCTGGCCGCAGCTCCGCTGCCCGATCTATGCCAGCCCCTTCGCCTCCGCCGTCCTGCGGCGGAAGCTGGGCGAGGCCGGGCTGCTGCACCAGGCTGAACTGCACACCATCCCGCTCGGCGGCAGCCTGGAGTTGGGCCCCTTCGCCATGCGCTTCCTCCGGGTGGCGCATTCGGTGCCGGAGGCGCAGGCGCTCTCGATCCGGACCTCCTATGGCACGGTGCTGCACACGGGTGACTGGAAGCTCGACCCGAACCCGCTCCTGGGCCTGCCGACTGACGAGGAAGGTTTCGAGGCGCTGGGGCGCGAGGGCGTGCTGGCCATGGTCTGCGACAGCACCAACGCGCTGGTCGAGGGCTATTCGGGCAGCGAGGCGGATGTCCGCCGCGAGTTGACGTCGCTGATCGGTGAGTTGCGTGGCCGGGTGGCGGTGACCTGCTTCGCCACCAACGTGGCGCGGGTGGAGAGCATCGCCCATGCCGCGCGGGCCAATGGCAGGCAGGTGGCGCTGTTCGGGCGCTCGCTGCGCAACGCCGATGCGGCGGCGCGGGAATGCGGCTACCTGAAGGAGACGCCGCCTTTCCTGAGCGAGGACGAGGCAAGCTACCTGCCGGACGAGGAGCTGCTGATCGTCTGCACCGGCAGCCAGGGCGAGCCGCGCTCGGCACTGTCCAAGATCGCCGCCGACACCCATCCCAACATCTCGCTGGGGGAGGGGGATACGGTGATCTATTCCTCCCGCCAGATCCCCGGCAACGAGCGTGCCATCGCCCGGGTGCAGGACCAGCTCCGCCGCGCCGGCTGCCGCGTGGTGACCGCCGACGAGCGGCAGGTGCATGTGTCCGGCCATCCGGCGAAGGGTGAGCTGAAGCGCCTCTATGAGCTGGTGCGGCCGCGCTTCTCCGTGCCGGTGCATGGCGAGTGGCGCCACCTGGAGCAGCATGCCGAACTGGCGCGTGCGATCGGCGCGACGCCGATCCTGATCGAGGATGGCGACGTGCTGGAACTGTCGGGCAACAAGCCGGATGTGGTGGATTCCGTCCCCACGGGGCGCCTGGCCATCGATGGCGACCGGCTCCTGCCGCTGGAAGGCGGGGTGCTCTCGGCGCGCCGGCGGATGCTGTTCAACGGGGTGATCGTCGCCTCCCTGGCGGTGGACCGGGAAGGGCGGGTGCGCGGGGAGCCCCAGGTGTCCGCCCCTGGCCTGTTCGAGCAACTGGACGCAGAGCCCGGGCAGATCGCCACGGAACTGGCCCGGGCGGTGGAGGAACTGCCGCTCAACCTGCGCCGGGACGACGACCCGCTGCGCGAGGCCGCCCGTGCCATCCTGCGCCGAGCGCTCGGCCGCCGGTTGCGCAAGCGGCCGATGGTGGACGTGCATCTGCTCCGGGTTTGAGCCATGGGCGTCGTCACCGGGATCGTGGTGTTCTTTCTGGTCTGGTGGACCGTCCTTTTCGTTACCCTCCCTCTTGGGGTGCGGCCGGACACGGATGCTGAATCGACACCTGGTGGCTGGCGGGGTGCGCCGCTGGCGCCCCGCCTGGGGCGGAAGGTCCTGCTGACCACCGCCATTTCGGCCGTGGTCTGGCTCGGATTGGAGATGGTCATCCGCAGCGATTACCTCTCCTTCCGCCATGGCTGGCTGGCGATGCACTGATTTCAGGCTTTTCGCTTAATGTTTGAACTCGTCAGCTATGGGAACGGGCTTCTCCGGTAAAAATAGCCCAAATTTTGCTCTACAACCTGGGTTTTGCGATTGCGAAGAGGGGTTGGAACGGTCAGATTCAGGAACAGGAAGAGGGTTGGTCCTCTTCCTGCCGTGTGACTGGCGTTTCCTCCCTAAACTTCGGGCCGTGCCTCCTGGCGCGGCCCTTTCTTTTTGTCGCTTTCCGGGCCGTTTCGCCGCAGCGCGATCCGCTCTAGGTTGCGCTCCCTGAACCGCTTCCCGGGGGGCCTTCCCCCTGGGCCCCGCTTTCCCGGAGACGACTGCCTTGCGCCTGTCCCGCGCCTTCCTGCCCACGCTGAAGGAAACGCCCGCCGAGGCGCAGATCGCCTCGCACCGCCTGATGCTGCGCGCTGGGCTGATCCGCCAGACGACCGCCGGCATCTATGCCTGGCTGCCGTTGGGCCTGCGCGTGCTGCGCAACATCGGGCAGATCGTGCGCGAGGAGCAGGACCGCGCCGGATCGCAGGAGATCCTGATGCCCACCATCCAGGCCGCCGAGCTCTGGAAGGAGAGCGGACGCTACGAGGACTACGGCAAGGAGATGCTGCGCATCCGCGACCGGCACGATCGTGAGATGCTCTACGGCCCGACCAACGAGGAGGTCATCACCGACATCTTCAAGGGCTTCGCCAGGTCCTACCGCGACCTGCCGCGCAACCTGTACCAGATCCAGTGGAAGTTCCGGGACGAGGTGCGCCCCCGCTTCGGCGTGATGCGCGGCCGCGAATTCCTGATGAAGGATGGCTATTCCTTCGACATCTCGCCAGAGGCAGCGCGGAAGTCCTACCACCGGATGTTCGTCTCCTATCTGCGGACCTTCGCGCGGATGGGGCTGAAGGCGATCCCGATGCGGGCGGACACCGGCCCGATCGGCGGCAATCTGAGCCACGAGTTCATCATCCTGGCGGAGACGGGCGAGAGCCAGGTCTTCCTGCACCGCGACCTGCTGGCCTACGACCCGCTGGCCGAGGCGCCGGACTATGATGGCGACCTGACGCCGCATGTCGATTTCTGGACCAGCCGCTACGCCGCCACCGACGAGATGCACGACGAGGCCGCCTGGAACGCCGTGGCGGCGGAGGAGCAGGTCTCGGCGCGTGGCATCGAGGTCGGCCATATCTTCTATTTCGGCACCAAGTACTCGGCGGCGATGGGCTTCCAGGTGACGGGGCCGGAAGGCAACCCGGTGCATCCGGAGATGGGCTCCTACGGCATCGGCGTGTCGCGCCTCGTGGCCGCGGCGATCGAGGCCAACCACGACGAGAACGGCATCAAGTGGCCGGATGCCATCGCGCCCTACAAGCTCGCCATCCTGAACCTGAAGAGCGGCGACGCGGTCTGCGACGCGGTCTGCGAGCGGATCTATGCCGCCTTTCCGGAAGACGCAGTCTATGACGACCGCCCCGAGCGTGCCGGCGTGAAGTTCGCCGATGCCGACCTGATGGGCTTCCCCTGGCAGGTCGTGGTCGGCCCGCGCGGCGCAGCGGCCGGCAAGGTCGAGCTCAAGCGGCGCATGACCGGGGAGCGCGAGGAGCTGTCGGTCGAGGACGCACTGGCCAAGCTCCGCCCCTGATGTTCAACGCCTTCGAGCGTATGGTCGCCTTCCGCTACCTCAAGGCGCGGAAGGGCGAGCGCTTCGTCTCGGTGATCGCGGTCTTCTCGCTGGTGGGCATCGCCCTCGGCGTGGCGACGCTGATCATCGTGATGAGCGTGATGAACGGCTTCCGGCAGGAGCTGCTGGGCCGCATCCTCGGGCTGAACGGCCATATGGGCGTCTATTCCGCCGCGGGCGGGAAGCTGCCGGATTTCGACGACATCGCCGCGAAGGTCCGCGCCGTGCCCGGCGTGGTCACGGCCACGCCCATCGTGGAAGGGCAGGTGCTCTTCACCTCCGATGCCGGCGGCGCCTCGGGCGGCATCGCCCGCGGCATCCGGCCGGAGGACCTGCGCGCCCGTCCGCTGATCGCCGGCAATATCCGCCTCGGCAGCCTGGAGCGCTTCGGCGGCGACGACACCATCGTCGTCGGCACGCGTCTGGCGCAGAAGCTGGGCCTTCGCCTGGGCGACCGCATCACCCTGGTTTCGCCACAGGGGCGCACCACCGTCATCGGCACCGTGCCGCGCCTGCGATCCTACGAGGTCGTGGCGATGTTCGAGGCGGGGATGAACGAGTACGACAGTTCCTACGTCTTCATGCCCTTCCAGGCGGCGCAGATCTATTTCCAGACGCAGGGCGCGGCCTCGCAGATCGAGGTCTTCGTGGACAACCCCGATCGTGTCGGCACCATCGCGCGGGAGATCTACGCCGCGCTGATGCCGACCCGCGTGCGCATCCTCGACTGGCAGAGCGCCAACTCCTCCTTCTTCAACGCGGTGCAGGTGGAGCGGAACGTGATGTTCCTGATCCTCACCCTGATCATCGTCGTGGCGGCCTTCAATATCGTCTCCTCGCTGATCATGCTGGTGAAGGACAAGACCAAGGACATCGCGGTGCTGCGGACCGTGGGGGCCACGCGCGGCGCGATCATGCGGATCTTCCTGCTCTGCGGCGCCAGCGTGGGCGTGGCGGGGACGCTGATCGGCTTCCTGATCGGCATCGTCTTCTGCGCCAATATCGAGCGCATCCGCGAGGCGTTGCAGGCGCTGACGGGGACGGAGCTGTTCAGCCCGGAGGTCTATTTCCTCACCCGCCTGCCGGCGGTGGTGAACCCGCACGAGGTGGCGCAGGTGGTGCTGATGGGCCTCGGCCTGTCGCTGCTGGCGACGCTCTATCCGTCCTGGCGGGCGGCGAAGACCGATCCCGTGGTGGCGCTGCGCAATGAGTGACACGGACAGCCTGCCGCTGCGCCTCGTGGGGCTGGAGCGGCGCTACCGCACCGAGGCGGGGGAACTCCCCGTGCTGCGCGGGGCCGACCTGACCCTCCGGGCGGGGGAGATCGTGGCGCTGGTCGCTCCTTCGGGCACCGGCAAGTCCACCCTGCTGCACTTGGCGGGTCTGCTGGAACGGCCGGATGGCGGGGAGGTCTTCATCAACGGCCGTGCCGCCGGGGGGCTCGACGACAGCGCCCGCACCACCCTGCGGCGGGAGGCGATCGGCTTCGTCTATCAGTTCCACCACCTCCTCCCCGAATTCACCGCTGAGGAGAATGTCTGCCTGCCACAGATGGCCGCCGGCGTGTCGCGCGCCCGCGCGGCGGAGCGGGCGCGGCAGCTTCTGGCCGGATTCGGCTTGACGGGACGGGAGCATCACCGGCCCGGTCGCCTCTCGGGTGGCGAGCAGCAGCGCGTGGCCATCGCCCGCGCCCTGGCGAACGGCCCGCGCATCCTGCTGGCGGACGAGCCCACGGGAAACCTCGATGTCGGCACCTCGGACCGGGTCTTCGCGGAGCTGCTGGAAAGCGCGCGGGAACGGGGGCTGGCGGCGCTGATCGCCACGCACAACCCGGAACTGGCGGCGCGGATGGACCGCGTGGTGGAACTGCGCGACGGGCATCTCCGCGAGGCCTGAACCAGCCCCGGCCGTCGCGGCGTCCTACCGCAACAGGTCCATCTGGCCGAAGCTGTCGGCGATGGCGAGGCTGACCAGGGCGATCAGGAGAACGGCCAGGATGTCCCGCGCCCGCCAGCGGCGGGGCGCCAGGGGCAGCGGTTCCCCCGAGGCGAGGGAGGGCAGGGCGCCGGCGCCGGCCCTGCCTTCGCCCGGAAAGGGAGGGCGGGCCGGGTAGCCTCGCTGGAAGGCGGGCTCTCCGGAATTCGACTTCCTTTGTCTGGCTGTTCCGCTGAACAGTCCGGTCAGTATTCCCGTATCAGGCATTTTGGGGCCAACGGCTGAGGTTCCACATGCCGGTCGGCATGCTCGCGAAGGACGATCATGCCCCGGCAGACAGGGATTTGATTCCACATCCGTTATTAAATCTTCGTGGCCCGCTCCGGGACATGCGCGTCAGTGGCTTCCGAAATCGGCGGCTGGCAGGTCGAGCGTGACGCTGGTCGTGTTGTCCTGGCGGCTCATCACGATCCGGCCGCCATAGGGTTCGGACAGGCTCCGCATGAGCTGCATGCCATCGCCATCCACGGCACCGGGAGAAGGGCCCCACCCATCATCGGTGACGCGGAGTTGCCAGCCCTGTCCGCGCCAGCCGAACTCGACGGTGATCCGGCCGGACAGGCGGACATGCAGGCCATGCTTCACCGCGTTTCCCACCATCTCGTGCGCGATACGCAGGACGACGTTCTCCAGGTGATCCGGGCAGGCACCGTCGATTTGCAGCGTCAGGGCGATGCGCTGGTCCGGATCGGCCATCAGGCCGACCACCTTCTCGCAGAGGGAGCGGAGACGCTCATCCAGCGGCCGGGGCTCCCGGGTGAAGCCGAAGAGATCGTCCGAGATCCCTGCGGAAAGGCTGATCCGGTTCTCCAGGTCCCGCACCAGCCGCCGCCCTTCCGGGGTCGCCTGCAGATCCTCCGAATGCCAGAGCTGGGCCAAAATCCGCTGCAACGCGTTCTTCGAGTGGTGACGGAGCTGCCGGAGCGCGTCGTCGCCGGCGGCGTGCCGGGGCCGGTGCATCATCCGGGTCAGGGACGGGATCAGGGAAGGGTCGGAAACGTCGAGGGACAAGGAACCGCTCCAGGGAGTGGTGTGATGGGCGGAGTATTTGTGGGAAAAAAACCCACGTCAACAGCGAAACGGGCATTTGTGGGCATTTTTCCCACATGAGAAGCGTGCTAATAAGAGGGGAGCCCAAGGACCCATCCCTCCGGATGCCAGTTGTTCCCGACCGCGCCGACCTGCCTCTGCCGGACAGCCTGACCAAGCCCCTGCGCCGCCTCCTGCGCCCCCTCGTGCGGCTGCTGATCCGCAGCGGCGTGACCTTCCCGGTGCTCGCCGACCTGCTGCGCGGCCTCTATGTGGAGGTCGCGAGCCAGGAACTGCTCACGGACCCGAAGAGCCGCACGGACAGCCGGATCAGCCTGATGACCGGCGTGCACCGGAAGGAGATCCGCCGGCTGCGCGAGGAAGGCGGCGACGTGGCGGAGGTGCCGGTCGTGGTGACGCTGGCCACCGGGATCATCGCGCGCTGGCTGGGGCAGCCCACCTATACCGGCCCGGATGGACAGCCGCTGCCCCTGCCGCGCAGCGCGCCGGAGGGCGTGCCGTCCTTCGAGGCGCTGGTCGCCTCGGTCACCACCGATGTCCGGCCGAGGGCGGTGCTGGATGACTGGATCGCCCAGGGAATCGTGCGGCTGGACGAGGAGGACCGCGTGCACCTGCTGGCGGCGGCCTTCCTGCCGGCGCCGGGCAAGGAGGAACAGCTCTTCTTCTTCGCCCGCAATATCCACGACCACCTCGCGGCGGCCACGGCGAATGTCATGGCTGCCGGGCCGGCCCCCTTCCTCGATCGCAGCGTGCACTATGACGGGCTGAGCCCGGAGGTCGCGGCGGTGCTGGAGGCGGCCGGGCGCGAATCGGCACAGCGGCTCCTGGTCGAGATCAACCGCCTGGCTCTGGCCATGCTGGAGGAAAAGGGCGAGGCCGCTGCCGGGACCCTGACACGCCGCTTCAATCTCGGCGTATATCTCTATGCCGAGGATGACGGGAACCGCGCGGAAGGGTGACACGCATGCGTTGGGCTGTCGCTCTTCTGTTCCTGCTGGCGGCCTGTGCGAATGCGCCGCCTGCCGGGCAGGATGCCGGCGGGTCCGCCGCCCGCGATGGGGAACCGCGCCCTGGCTTCTGCCGGATCGGCCCCGATGACGGGCCGGTCCTGGCCGAACGCGGCATCGGCGGCACGGGGGCCATCGCCGGAACACCATCCGGCGGCCAGGACCGTGGCATCGGCGGCACGGGCGCGATCGCGGCCGCGCAGGACCGCGGCATCGGCGGGACCGGCGCCGTCGCGGATTCCAATCAGACGGGATCGCAGACCGGCGGCCAGGACCGTGGCATCGGCGGCACCGGGATCGTCGGCACCGTCACCGGCTTCGCGAGCGTCTGCGTGAACGGGCTGGAGGTGCTCTACGACGACGCCCTGCCCATGGCGCTGGAGGATGGCTGGATGCGGCCGGATTCGCTGCGCGTCGGCCAGGTCGTGGTGCTGGAGGCGGCTGGCGAGGGCCAGGTGCTGCGGGCGCGGCGCATGGCCGTCCGCCACGAGGTCTCGGGGCCGGTCGGCAGCGTGTCGGAAGGCGATGGAGGCCGTGCCCTGACCGTCGCGGGCCAGCGCGTGCGCCTGGACGATTCCACGCGGGGCGGTACTGCCTGGGCGCCGGGCGACTGGATCACGGTGAGCGGGCTGCGCGATCCCAGCGGGGCGATCGTGGC
>NZ_BDLP01000009.1:0-34351 GCF_001950415.1 Roseomonas sp. TAS13 | reverse complement strand
GCCGGCTGGCCGCCTCGGCCTTGCCTTCCTCCTCCACGCCGGATTCGCTCGCCGGATCGGCGGGGCGGGACGGGCGCACACCCAGGATATGGGCGATGGCATAGGTCAGGTCGGGCCGGTTCAGCGTGTAGAAATGGAACTCGTCCACGCCATTGGCCTGCAACAGCCGCACCTGCTCCGCCGCCACCACGGCGGCCACCATGCGGCGGGTCTCGGCGTCGTCGTCCAACCCCTCGAACAGCGCCGCCATCCAGTCCGGCACCGAGGCGCCGATCCGGGCGGAGAAGTTCCGCATCTGGTTGAAGTTCGAGACGGGCATGATGCCCGGCACGATCGGCACGGAGATGCCCGCCGCCAGCGCCCGGTCGATGAAGCGCAGGAAGGTCTCGGTGTCGAAGAAGTACTGGGTGATCGCCCGGGTCGCCCCCGCGTCGATCTTGCGCTTCAGGTTGTCGAGGTCGGCCTCGGCGGAACGTGCCGAGGGATGCGTTTCCGGATAGGCCGCCACCGAGATCTCGAAGGGCGCGACCCGCCGCAGCCCCTCCACCAGATCCGCCGCATAGGCATAGCCCTGCGGATGCGGCACGTAGTCCGGAGCCCCGGCCGGCGGGTCGCCGCGCAGGGCCACGATGTGCCGCACCCCGGCATCCCAGTACTGCCGCGCCACGTCGTCCACCTCGCCGCAGGAGGCCCCGACGCAGGTCAGGTGCGCCGCGGGCGTCAGCGCGGTCTCGCGCACGAGTCGCGACACGGTGGCGTGGGTGCGCGCCTGGGTGGTGCCGCCCGCGCCATAGGTGACGGAGACGAAGCGGGGCGCCAGTGGCTCCAGCCGCCGGATGCAGGCCCAGAGCTGGTTCTCCAGCGCCTCCGTGCGCGGCGGAAAGAACTCGAAGGACAAGGCCGGAGCCGGCAGGGCGGCCGGGGCCGGCAACGCGCCGAAGCGTGGCCCGGTCAGCCAGCGGCCCAACGGGTTGGCGCCCGGATGGATGCCGGGATCATGGCCTGGGCTGGCACCGGAAGCGCCGGCACCGGGGGTCGCGACATGGTTCATGCGCCTCCTCATAGCCTGTCCGTTCCCGGGTGGCACCGTCTCCTTTTTGGTTCCACCCGTTTTTCGGCGGGACATCGCCGGCCGGACCCGCCATCCTGTCGCGATATCTTGTCCGGGCCGCAGTTCGTCCTTTCGCCGTCCCGGTGGTAAGGCGAATCATCAATGATGTCTCATCGGAGCCTGTCCGAAACAATGCGTTCCTTCCGCCTTCTGGCCATTACGCTGGTGCTGGGCATGAGCGCCTGCGCCACGCGCCCCGATCCGTCCGACCCGGAGGCGGTCGCCGAATTCCAGCAAACCAACGACCCGATCGAGCCGTTCAACCGCGCCATGTTCGACGTGCACCAGGGCATCGACAAATACGCCCTGCGCCCCGCCGCCCTGGGCTACCGCGCCGTGCTGCCGCAGCCGGTGCGCGACGGCGTCCACAACGCCATCGGCAACCTGAAGGCGCCGGTCATCTTCATCAACGACGTGATCCAGGGCGAGGTCGGCCGCGCCCGCGACACGCTGACCCGCTTCATGCTGAACAGCACGGTCGGGCTGGGCGGCCTCTTCGATGTCGCCGCCAGCATGGGCCTGCCCGCGCATGACGCCGATTTCGGCATCACTGCCGGCAAGGCCGGGGTCGGCGAGGGCCCCTACCTCTTCATTCCGCTGCTCGGTCCCTCCAATCCGCGCGACCTGACCGGCTATGGCGCCGGCATCGCCGCCAACCCCTTCACCTATCTCACCTTCGGCAGCGACGGCCTGAACTACGCCTATGACTACGGCGTGCCGGTGCTGGGCGGGCTCGACACCCGCGAAAGGCTGATCGACACCATCGACGCGATCAACCGGACCAGCCTCGACCCCTACGCCACCTACCGCTCCGGCTACCGCCAGCAGCGCAACGCGCAGATCGCCAGCACCGGCGCCGCCCCTGCCCCGGGCCCCGCCAACCCGACCGCCGCCAGCACGGGCATCGGCGTCGGCACCCGCATCCCCGGCGCCGCGCCGAGCCTGGACAGGCGGCAGCCGGCGCCGCCTTCCCGCCTGCCCACGAACTGAGGCCGGAACTCCCGGCGAAGCACCAGGGGCCGGGGCTCATCGGGCCACCTCTTCCCTCTCCGGGGCCTCCCCCGGAGGCCCCCTCTGGAAGAACGCGCCGAGGGATGGCAAACCCGTGACCCGATAGCCGCTTTACCCAGGAATCCGGGCAGGCGGCCCGGACCGCGTCAACCTGAGGGTTGGCCGGCCCGGACCGCACGGCCGTCCGGGACACCGGCGCCGGCAACCCCGGGGACCAGCCCCTGGCCTGGACCCCCCCTCCGGCCGACAGAGAATTGCGGAAGACGATATGACAAGCCCCATGACCCGACGCCCGCTGCTCCTGGCCGCCCTGGCCCTGCCCGCCGCGCTGGCCCTCCGCCACCCGGCCCTGGCCCAGACCGTGGACCCGGGCCGCGCCACCGCCTTCATCCAGAGCACCGGGCAGGAGCTGGTGGCGGCGATCAACGCCAATACCCCAGTGGCACAGCGCCGCCAGCAGGTGGCTGGCGTCCTGCGTCGCTCCGTGGACATCCAGGGCGTCGGCCGCTTCATCCTGGGCCGCTGGTGGCGCCAGGCCAGCCCGGCCGAGCAACAGGAATACATGCGCCTCTTCGAGGAGACGCTGATCCGCAACCTGTCCGCCCGTTTCGGCGAGTATCAGGGCGTCCGCTTCTCGCTGGGCCGCGCGCAGCAGCGCACCGAGGACGACGTGCTGGTGAACACCATTATCGAACGCCCCAGCACCGCGCCCTTCACCCTCGACTGGCGGGTCAGCGATGTCGGCGGGCAGCCGAAGATCGTGGACGTCATCGCGGAAGGGGCCTCCCTGCGCCTGACGCAGCGGTCCGAGTACTCCTCGGTCATCAGCCGCAACGGCGGTCGCGTCGCCGCCCTGCTGGATGCCATGAAGCAGCAGATCGCCCAGCTCCAGGCCCAGGAAGGGCGCTGAGGCAGGCCGACTTCCGGCCGGGGAAGGCCATGGCCCTCCCCGGCCGCGTCAGATTTTGTCGGAAAGGCTCAATCTTCCGGCTTCCGGGTGGAAGCCCGGTTCAGCGGATCGCGCCTGTCCCCGGCCCGCCGCGCGCCTGGGAGCCGCTGCTGCTGTCGTCACGCGGCGTGGCGCCCGGCATTGCCTGCGTCGTCGGGTTGAAGTTGTTGTTCAGGCTGTCCCGCGGGGATCGGTCGGCCTGCGGCATCGGGCGGTCGGGGCCGCTACAGGCGGCGAGCGAAATCAGGCAACCCGCGATCACCAAAGGCTTGTACATCCTCGTCTCCTAAGGGGAGCAGGGGAATGCCGGCCCCGGCGGCCGGCCCGTCGCTCCGTTCGCTAAGCGATCCGAACGGCGTCTTCGCCATGTCACAAGCGCGTGTTCACGTGGCAACGGGCACGGCCTGGGGCGTCGGGGGCTCAGACCGGCTTCTGCTCGCCCCTCCGGCGGCTCTCATAGACCATCATCCGGTGGCCCTTGTTCATGAAGCTGTCCGCCGGGACCATGCCGATATCCGCCAGTACGGCGCGCGAGCCCTGGTTGGTTTCCCGCGCCACGGCGATGATCCGCTCCAGTCCCGCCCGATGCCCGAAGGCCAGGGCGGCGGCGGCGGCCTCCCGCGCATAGCCGTGGCCGCGGCATTCCGGCCAGAGCGCGAAGCGCAGCGCCACGCCACGCCCGTCCGGCCTCTCCATCAGCCCGGCGATGCCGAGGAAGGCCTCGTCCTCCTGCCGGTGGACACACCAGGTGCCGTAGCCGCGCACGGTCCAGAAGTCGATGTCGTCCTCCATCTCCTCCCGCGCGCGCTCCGGGCTTCGTACGCCGTGCAGCATGATGGCGAAGACCCGCTCATCTGCCTTGAGCGCGGTCAGCTCGGGCAGGTTCTCCCAGCCAACGGGCAGGAGCAGGAGGCGCGGCGTCCGGACCAGCCGGGACAGCCGCAGGGAATCGGAGGAATGGAACATTGTGGACGTGACACCAGGGGGCCGGCTCCGCCATCCCACCCCTGACCGGGGGCAAGGCGGCGGGCTCACCGGAAGGAGGACGGGAACCCGTCCCCCACGCGCTCAGCGCGTGAGGGGCCGGTACTTGATCCGGTGCGGCTCGTCGGCCGCGGCGCCCATACGTCGCTTCTTGTCGGCCTCATAGGCCTGGTAGTTGCCCTCGAACCACTCCACGTGGCTGTCGCCCTCGAAGGCCAGGATGTGGGTGGCCAGCCGGTCCAGGAACCAGCGGTCGTGCGAGATGATCACCGCGCAGCCCGCGAAGTCCTGCAGCGCCTCTTCCAGGGCGCGGAGCGTGTCCACGTCCAGGTCGTTGGTCGGCTCATCCAGCAGCAGCACGTTGTGCGGGTTCTTCAGCATCTTCGCCAGATGCACCCGGTTCCGCTCGCCGCCCGACAGCACGCCCACCGGCTTCTGCTGGTCGCCGCCCTTGAAGTTGAAGGCGGCGCAATAGGCGCGCGAGGGCACGGACCGCTTGCCCATGGTGATCATGTCCTGTCCGTCGGAGATTTCCTGCCAGACGGTGCGCTTGTCATCCAGGCTGTCGCGGCTCTGGTCCACATAGCCGAGCTGCACGGACTCGCCGACGATCATCCTGCCGGAATCCGGCTGGTCCACGCCGGTGATCATCTTGAACAGCGTGGTCTTGCCGGCGCCGTTCGGGCCGATCACGCCGACGATGCCGCCGGGCGGCAGCTTGAAGCTCAGGTCGTCGATCAGCAGCCGGTTGCCGAAGCCCTTGCGGATTTCCTCGGCCACGATGACCGTGTTGCCCAGGCGGGGCGCGGGCGGGATCTGGATCTCGGTCGGGTCGGGCGCCTTGTCCTGGCTCTTGAGCAGCAGCTCCTCATAGGCCTGGATGCGCGCCTTGCTCTTGGCCTGGCGGGCGGAGGGGCTGCGCCCGATCCATTCCTGCTCCTCGGCCAGTTGCCGCTGACGCGTGCTCTCCTCCTTCTCCTCCTGCTTCAGCCGCTTGCGCTTGGCCTCCAGATAGGAGGAGTAGTTGCCCTGGTACGGGATGCCGCGGCCGCGATCGACCTCCAGGATCCAGTTGGTCACGTTGTCCAGGAAGTAGCGGTCGTGGGTCACCACCAGCACCGCGCCCGGATACTCGCGCAACGTCTTTTCCAGCCAGCTCACGCTCTCGGCGTCCAGGTGGTTGGTTGGCTCGTCGAGCAGCAGCAGCTCCGGCTTCTCCAGCAGCAGCTTGCACAGCGCCACGCGCCGCCGCTCGCCGCCCGAGAGATTGGTCACCGGGCTGTCGAAGGGCGGGCAGCGCAGCGCGTCGAGCGCGATCTCGACGGTGCGGTCGATCTCCCAGCCATTGGCGGCGTCGATGCGCTCCTGCAGCTCGGCCTGCTCGGCCAGCAGGGTGTTCATCTCGTCTTCCGTCATCTCCTCGGCGAACTTCATCGAGATCTCGTTGAAGCGCGCGAGGTCGGCCTGCACCGCGGCGAAGGCGCCCATGACGTTCTCGCCCACGGTCTTGTCGGGGTCGAGATGAGGCTCCTGGCTCAGATAGCCTACACGGACGCCCTCGGCCGCCCAGGCCTCGCCGCCATATTCCTTGTCCTGCCCCGACATGATGCGCATCAGCGTGGACTTGCCGGCACCGTTCGGGCCCAGCACGCCGATCTTGGCATCGGGCAGGAAGCTCAGCGTGATGCCCTTGAAGACCTCGCGCCCGCCCGGATAGGACTTGGTGAGATCCTTCATCACATAGACATACTGGTAGGCGGCCATGGCGCGGTCTTTCAGGCAGAACGTGGAAGGATTTACGGCCGGTTCTACCGGCTCGGCCCCGCAGCGTCGAGCATCGGCATCGTTGCCGCGGGTCCGGAATGGGGCTGCTTCAGCGCCGCCGCCCGCTGCGGCAGGGATCGCCACCTCGGCCGGCTCCCCGCGGAATGCGGGTGGGCGCGTGGAAATCCGGCGGCCGTCCTGCGATCCAGCGCAGGAAATCCGCCAGCCGCGCCTCACCCCGCAGCGCCTTCGGATCGGAGAAGTGCCGCGCCAGCTCCGCCTCGCTGAAGCGGGCATGGATGGCGCTGTGGCAAATCTGGTGCAGCCGTACCGTCCCCTTGTGCGTGCCGCCCTTGAGGCGGGGGATCAGGTGATGGCGGCTGGAGCGCGCATGGACCGGGATCGGCCGCAGGCACAGGGCACAGACCATCTCCTCCCCCAAGGCCGGGCCGGGTGGCGGGTGCTGTCGTTCCGGGGGGTCAGGGCGTCGCGTGCGTCGTGACACCGGCGTCATATGGGGCGTTTGCCGCGCGCCGGAAGACGGCGTGCCATGCCCGGGCCGCGTGGCACGGTCCCGGCGCGCAGGCCGGTTGCCCGGAAGCCCTGCTTCCCGGCGCGGTCCGGCGGCAGCGGGCGCCAGCGAAAGCAGCTCCAGGGCGCATGGCGCCCGGGCGGGGTGGGGCACGGGGGCGAGGCGGAACCTTGCCCCCAAGTCCCGGAAGGGTAACGCCGCCTCCGACAAGCGAAGGTCGGAGGTAGGGTTGCCCCTTCGGGATCAGCCGTTGCTCGCGGCGGGCTTGGCCGCATGGTGCCGCGTGGTGCGGCTGCGCTGGGTGCGATGGGCGGCGGACTTGTGCTTCGCTCCCGTTGCGGGGCTGGCAGCGGGCGCTGTCACCGTGGCGGGTGCATTGCTGTCGCTGGACTGCGCGAAGGCCGGCACGGAGACCGTGACGAGGCCAGCGGCCGCCAGAGCCAGGAACATGTGACGTAGAGACATGAGAGGTCTTCCCTGAGATTCTCCGGCTCCCCCGGCCGGATGGCGGAACGGAACCACGAAAACCCGACGCCCTGCGTGAAGCCTTGGAAAGCCCGTCTCCATGCCGCATGCACGAGGAAGCGGAAGGGATTGACACCATCCCCTCCGCTTCCGTTCGCGAGAGTGCCTCAGCGGCTGTTGGTGGTGCCCAGTGCGCGGCTCGCCGCCGTCCCCGAGGGATTGCTCGGCGTGCCGTCGGACTGTGAAGGATAGGCGCCCGAGGTATTGGTCCCGGCGGCCCGGTCCACCGCCCGGCTGGCGGCGGTGCCCGGCGGGTTGCTGGAATGCCGCCTGGCGCTGCTGCCGGTGGCGTGGTGGCGGCTTCGCTGCGTCGTCGTGCCGTCCGTGGCGCGCTTGGCGGCCCGGCTGGCCGCCGTCCCCGAGGGATTGCCGGGCTTGCCGTCGGACTGGGACGGATAGGCGCCCGAGGTATTGGTGCCGGCGGCCCGGTCCACCGCCCGGCTGGCGGCGGTGCCCGGCGGATTGCCAGGGGTGCCGTCCGCTGTCTGTGCGAAGGCTGGCGCGGCAGCCGAGACCAGCCCGGCCGCGGCCAGACCCAGGATTGCGTTGCGCAGGAACATGGCTGAACTCCCTCATCTCGCCGGCTGATCGCGGCCGGTATCAAGACAGGAAGCTCTCACGCCGTGAGACAGTTTCGTGAGGGCTTGGAAAGATCGCCGCCTGCAAGGGGCAGGAGGCTGGTTCCCTCCTGCCCTGCCCGGAGAAGACACCGGGCGGGGCCGGAAAGGTTCAGCCCAGCCCAGCCAGCACCTTGGCCGTGGCGCCACTGATCTCGCCGAGCTTCTCGCCCGCCGCGACCCGCGCCTGGGTCTTCATGCCACGCTCCTGCCGGGTGATCGCCTCACGCGCCTCGGCCTCCGCCTCGGCGGGCGGCAGCACCAGCACGCCGGACTCGTCGCAGAGCACCGCATCGCCCGGCATCACCACCACGCCGCCCATCGAGACCGGCACGTTCAGCCGGCCGCCCAGGTCGTAGATCCGCGTGGTGATCGGCGCCTGCCCCCGGCACCACATCGGGAAATCGGAGGCCTCCACCTCCTCCAGGTCGGTGCAGGGCCCGTCCACCACGCCGGCCTTCGCACCCGCCGCCTTGGCCGCCACGGTCACGCCGCCGCCCCAGCAGGCGTGGCGCACATCGCCCAGCCGGTCCACCACCAGGATGTCGCCCGGGCGCAGCAGGCCCAGCGCATGGTGCAGCAGGGTGGAATCCGGCCCCGGGATCTGTACCGTCACCGCCGTACCGGCCACCCGCCTGTGGCGCAGCAGCGGCTGCACGCCCCGGTCCACGAAGCCCCAGTGGCGCCAGTGGCCCACCGTGGCGGTCTCCGTCTGCTCCAGCAGCGCGATCACCTCGGCGCTGATTTGCGGCGCGCTCTTCTCCACGACGTATTTCGGCATTCTCACCTCACTCCTTCGCAAGCGCGCGCTGGAAACCCACCAGCCGCTCCACCAACAGGACTACCGCGAGCGCCACAACGATCAGCGCCATGGCCAGGGCCGCCACAAGGGGGTCGGACCGGCTTTCGGTGTACTGGAACATCGCCACCGGCAGGGTCGTCAGGCGCGGCCCCGCCAGGAACAGGCTGATCACCGTCTCGTCGAAGGAGACCAGGAAGGCCAGCGCCCCCGCCGCCACGGCCCCGGGCGTCGCGATCGGCAGGGTGATGCGCAGCGCCGCGCGCAGCGGCGTGGCGCCCAGCGTCCAGGCGGCCTCCTCCACGTCGCGCGGCACGGCGGCAAAGGCCTGCACCATGATCCTCACGGCGAAGGGGATGGCCACGAGACTGTGCCCCAGCGCCAGCCCCGGCCAGGTCGCGATCAGCCGCATCGGCTGAAGGGCCACCATCAACCCCAGCCCCAGCACCAGCGTCGGCAGCAGCAGCGGCGCCGCCAGCAGGCCGGCCACCACCCCCTTCCCGGGGAAGTCCAGCCGCGTCAGCGCATAGGCCGCCGGCCCGCCCACCACCAGCGCCAGCGCCGCGACGATCAGCCCCAGGATCAGGCTGGTGCCGAGCGCGCCCATCAGCGCCCCGTTGGCCAGCAGCGCCTCGTACCAGCGCAGGGAGAAGCCCGGCGGCGGAAAGGTCAGGTAGTTGCCGGCGCTGAAGGACACCACCAGCACCACCACGGCCGGGCTGAGCAGCAGCAGGTAGCCGCACAGCGCGAAGAACCGTAGCAGCGGCCCCGCCTCCGTCACCGGTCTCATGCCGCGTTCTCCCCCTGTTGCCCCCGGGGCCGCGCCACGCCGGTCAGCACTCCGCGCAGCAGCATCACCACCAGCAGAGCCAGCAGCAGCAGCATCGCCAGCACCGCCGCCACCGGCCAATCCACCGTGGTCAGGGCTTGGTCGTAGATCTCGGTCGCCACGGTGAAGACCCGCCCGCCGCCCATCAGCCGCGGCGTGATGAAGGCGGAGATGCCCAGCACCAGCCCGAGCAGGAAGGCCCCGCCCAGTGCCGGCGCCGCCAGCGGCAGCGTCACCCGCAGGAAGGTGCGGGTCCGCCCAGCCCCCAGCGTCGCGGCGGCTTCCTCCAGCCGGGGATCGAGCCGCCCCAGCCCGGCGATCAGCACCAGCACCGCATAGGGCATCAGGCTTTCCACCAGCCCGATCCAGACACCGGTCCAGTTGTTGATCAGCGGCACCGGGCCGCCGGTCAGGCCGAGCCAGCCCAGCACCACGTTGATCAGCCCGAGATCGCCCAGGATCGCCCGCCAGCCCACCACCCGCGCGGTGCCCGAGATCAGCAGCGGCGAGACCGCCATCAGCGCCAGCGGCGCCCGCCAGCGGGGCGAGGCACGGCGGATCAGCAGCACCACCGGCAGGGCCAGCGCCGCGGCGATGGCCGCGGCCCCGGCGGACAGCACCAGCGTGTCCCAGGCGAGCCCCCAGTAGTACGGGTCCCCCGCGACCTTGGCATAGGTCTCCGTGGTGAGCGCCGTCTCCATCGCCCCGGTCTCGGCGGTGCGGTTCAGGCTGATGCGGAAGAGGCCCAGCATCGGCCAGAGGAAGGCCAGCGCCAGCACCAGCAGGGCCGGTGCGCTCAGCAGCCAGCCGATCACGCCGGGAACACCCGCAGGTCCTCCGGCCGCAGCGCGAGGCGCACCGCATCCCCCACCCGCAGCGCGGCGCCGGGATCATAGGCGGGCAGTTCCGCCTGTACTGGCCCGGCCGGGGTCTCCGCCTCCAGCCAGACGATCTCGCCGCTATAGGTCCGGCGCAGCACGTGCCCTTCGAGCAGCACCGCGCCCTCCGGCGTGGGGCCGGCCGGCATCACCCGCACCCGGTGCGGCCGCAGGAAGGCCTCCGCCGCCCCGACCGGGTGCCCCGCCGCCACCGGCAGCGCCATGCCGCCGGCCCGGAACACCCCGCCCGGTTCCACCGCGCCGGACAGCCGCGAGGCCCGCCCGACGAAACCCGCCACGAAGCGCGTCGCCGGGTTCTCGAAGACCTCCTCCGGCGGGGCCATCTGCTCGATCCGCCCGTCCTTCATCACCGCCACGAGGTCGGCCATGGCCAGCGCCTCGCTCTGGTCGTGGGTGACGAAGATGGCGGTGGTGCCGAGACGCTGTTGCAGGGCGCGGATCTCGTCGCGCACCTCCTCCCTCCGCTTGGCGTCCAGCGCCGAGAGCGGCTCGTCCAGCAGCAGCAGATCGGGGCGGATCGCCAGCGCCCGGGCCAGGGCCACGCGCTGCTGCTGCCCGCCCGACATGGCGCGCGGCTTGCGGTCGGCCAGCGCGCCGAGGCCCACCATCTCCAGCGCGCCCCGTGCCTGCGCCAGCCGCTCCGCGCGCCCGACGCCGCGCATCTCCAGGCCGAAACCGGCATTGGCCAGCGCGCTCATGTGCGGGAAAAGGGCATAGGACTGGAACACCACCCCCATGTTGCGCCGGTGCGGCGGCAGGGCGGTGACATCCTGCCCCGCCACCACGACACGGCCGGAATCCGGCTGCTCCAGCCCCGCGATCATGCGCAGGGTCGTGGTCTTGCCGCATCCCGAGGGGCCGAGCAGGGCCAGCAGCGCGCCCTTGGGCAGTTCCAGCGACACGTGGTCCACCGCCAGCGGTCCGCCCGCGCCGAAGCGGCGGGTCAGCCGCTCCAGCACCAGATAGCCCGCCATCAGCGCGTGGCCGCCGTCATCACCTCGCGCCGCCAGCGCTGGTTCCAGTTGTCGCGCAGCTTCACCGCCTCCAGCCAGTCGATCGGCACGATGCGGCTGCGGTATTCCGGCGCCAGGGCGGTGCGGCCGATCGCCTTGGCGTCCTTCTGCGCCTGGAGGTTGGTCGGGCCGTAGAACATGCGGTCGGTGAAGGCGGCCTGTGGCCCGGCGGAAAGGGCATGGCCCAGGAACGCCATGGCCTGCTCCCGGTGTTTGGCCCCCTTCACGATGTTGATCGTGTTGATCTGGAAGGCCGTGCCCTCCTCGGGGATCAACACGCCCAACTTGCCCTTGCTCTGGTCGTGATAGAGCTGCGAGCGCGCGTTCCAGCCGGTGCCGAAGGCGATCTGCCCGCTCAGCACCATGGAATAGGCATCCGGGCTCGGCTGGAAGGTCTGCACGTTCGGCACGATCTGCTTCAGCAGCGGAATGGCGGCGCCGATGTTCTTCCAGTCGCCCGAGGCGCCGTGCGCCAGGATCGCGGTCAGCGCCATGCCCTGGATGTCGGGCGGCGCGCTCAGCGAGGACCGGCCCTTGTATTCCGGCTTGGCGAGATCCATCCAGCGCGCCGGCGCCACCTTGATCGCCTCGGCATCGTAGATCAGTGTCAGGTGGTCGTAGGTCACCGCCGGGCCGCAGCCATTGCCCACCTTGCCCGCCTGCTCGTCCAGTTCCTTCAGCACCGGCAGGGCCTGGGGTGTCAGCGGCTCCACCAGCCCTTCCGCGCAGGCCGCGGCGGCGGTGCTGGCATCCATGATCACCACGTCCACCTGCGGATCTGCTTTCTGCGCCCGCAGGGTGCCCAGCATCTGGGCGGAACCGCCCAGGCCAGGATCGGTATACTGAACCGTGACCCCGCTGGCCTGGGAGAAGGGCTGCACCACCACCTGCGAATAATTGTCCTTGAACACCCCGGCATAGGCGAGGAGCACCATCTCGCCCCCCGGCTTCACGGGGCCCTGCGCCCGGGCTGCGGGCATGGCCGCCAGGGCCGCCAGGCAGAGCGCGAGGGTCAGTCTGGAACTCGAACCGGGCAGGCGCATGAGCTTCTCCAGGGAATCCGCGTCGTGGTCTGCGAGCGTGCCTGCAAGCATCGGACCACGGGCGGGATGCGCAACCCCGTCGTCTCGCAACTGCGTCGGTGCCGGTATACAGGGCAGTGGCAGCGCCCTACCCCCAGAGCGGCAACCCGATCGCCGCCGCCAGGGCGATCAACCCGAAGCAGATCCGCCGGAACAGGGTCTCGCTCGCCCGGCCGAACATGCGGCTGCCGCACCACAGGCCCAGCGCGTAGCCCGGCGCCATCAGCGCCGCCAGCACCAGCACCTCCCCGGTCAGCAGCCCGGCGAGGAGATAGACGGCCATGCTGATGACCCCGCTTGTGGCGAAGAACAGCACGATGTTCGCCCGCACCCTCGCGGCCGGGATCGCGCCGCCGAGCCAGTAGGCCACCACCGGCGGCCCACCCATCTGCGCCAGGCCGGAGAAGAGCCCCGACCCGGCCCCGACGGCCAGCGAGAGCGGCAGGGCCGGGCGGCCGTGATAGCGCCACCCGGAGGCCAGCAGAGCCAGCATCGCCACCGCCAGGGCGCACATGCCCCAGCGCAGCGCCACCGGGTCCATCCGCAGCAGCAGCCAGGCCCCCAGGGGTGCGCCGAGCAGCGCCCCGGCGGTCAGGCAGGCGACCTCCCGCCGTGCCGCCGTGCGCCAGGCGGCCGGAACCAGGGGAAAGGCCGTGGCATTGTCCACCAGGACCAGCAGCGGCGCGGCCAACCTCGGCTCCAGCACCGCACTGGCCAGGGGGATGAAGATCAGGGCCGAGCCGAAGCCGGAGAAGCCGCGCGCCAGCCCGGCCAGCGCGGCGGTGAGCAGCGTGGCCAGCAGCGGCAGGGTGTGCGGCAGTTGGAGCGCGATCACGAAGCCATCCCGTCCCGGCCGGCGGCGCCGTCGCGGCGCGGGCAAAGGCGGATGGGCCGGGCAGGAATCGAACCCGCAACCAAGCCGTTATGAGCGGCCAGCTCTAACCGTTGAGCTACCGGCCCTCCGCGAGGCCGGTTTAAGGGGCTCGCGGCGCCTCGGCAAGAAAGGCCCGGATCGCCTCCTCCGCCCCGGCGATGCCGGTCAGCCACTCGCCATGTCCCTGCGGCCCGTCGAGCGCCTCCAGCCGCACCGGCCGGCCCAGCCCCTTCAGCACGCCCTCCAGTTCCCGCGCATACTCGATCGGGAAGAGCCGGTCCCGCTCCCCCGGCACCAGCAGCCAGGAGGCCTTGCCCTGCGACAGCGCCGCACGCGTGTCGGGGTATTCGTTGAGAAAGAGCTGCATCGCCCGGGTCAGGTAGAGGAAGGAGTTGGCATCGGCGAGCTTTGCCCGCCCCGTGGCGATCTCGGTCAGGTAGGGATCGACCGCCACCGTGTCCGTCATCCTGCGCGCCGGGTCCTGCCCCTCCGCCGCCCGCCCGTCGAAGCGCGACAGCGCCGCCCGGTCCTGGGTCTGCAGCGCGATGATCCGCAGCGCGTCGGTCAGCCCGCGCAACGGCGGCTCGCGCCCCTGGACGTAGTAGTCGCCGTTGCGCCAGTTGGGATCAGCCCGGATCGGCGCCTCCCAGATCTCCATCCAGGCCTGCAGCCAGGCATCCATCCGGCCGATCGGCATCACGGGCATCACCCGGTCCACAAGGGCGGGATAGGCCGCCGCCCATTCGATGGCCTGCATCGCCCCCATCGAGGGTCCGGCCACCAGCGCCAGCCGCTTCACCCCCAGGCTGTCCAGCAGCCCCTTCTGCACCTCCACGAAGTCGCGGATCGACAGCACCGGGAAGCTCATCCCGTAGGGCCGCCCGGTGGAGGGATCGACGCTGGCGGGCCCGGTGCTGGTGGTGCGGCTTTCCCGCACATAGAGATTGGCCGGCGTGTCGCTCGCCACCACGAAGAAGCGGTTGGTGTCGATCGGCTTGCCCGGCCCGATGATCGCGTCCCACCAGCCCAGCGGCCCGTTCGCATCGTTGCGGCCGAAGGCCTGGCCATTGGCGACGAAGGGGTGGGTGATCAGCACGGCATTGCCGCCCGCCGCGTCCAGCGTGCCCGCGGTCTGGTAGCCGATGCGCATCCGCCCGACCGTGGCGCCACCGCGCGTGGTGAAGCCCGCGATCTCGAAGTTCTTCCTTTCCACCAGCGCGAGTTCGCCCGCCGGGTCGGAGGAAGCCGGGGCCTGGCCCGGGGCAGCGTTCTGGGCAGCACTCTGGGCCTGGGCCGGCAGGATGCCGCGCAGCGCGGCGGCGAGGCCGAGGAGAAGGGGAGGCAACATGCGGCGCGGCGTCATGACGATTCCTGGATCGCGCGTTCTGGGCGGCGATGCTGCCGCCGCCCCCTTCCCCGCGCAAGCCGCCCGCCGCCGCAATGCGGGCGCCTCGCCAGCCTGTGCGGTGGCGAAGACGGCCCATTGCTGCTAGGGGGGCGGAGACGGTGGACCGGGACCAGCCCCGGCCGCCTCTTGGCTCCATTCCTCGGCAGGACCCGCATGAACGCCAGCAAGATCCCGACCGGCAAGGCACCGCCGCACGACATCAACGTGGTGGTGGAGATCCCCCCGGGCTCGCAGGTGAAGTACGAGCTGGACAAGGACAGCGGCGCCATCGTGGTGGACCGCTTCCTGTTCACGCCCATGGCCTATCCGGCCGCCTATGGCTTCATCCCCGGCACCGTGGCCGATGACGGCGACCCGACCGACGTGCTGGTGCTGACCCCCGCCCCGGTGGTGCCCGGCGCCACCATCCGCGTGCGCCCGATCGGCGTGCTGCTGATGGAGGACGAGGCCGGCCAGGACGAGAAGCTGGTCGCCGTGCCGCACGACAAGATCACCACGCTCTTCACCGAGGTCCAGACGGTGGACGACCTGCCCGTCCTGCTGCGTCAGCAGATCGAGCACTTCTTCACTCGCTACAAGGACCTGGAGCCCGGCAAGTGGGTGAAGGTCACCGGCTGGGGCACCAAGGAACAGGCCCTGGCCCTGGTCGAGCGCGGCATCGCCGCCGCCGGCGAGAGCAAGTAAGGCCCGTTTTCCCGCGGCGCTGCCGGACGGGCCGGCGGACACGCATGGCCCGGACGGTGGTGGAGGGCATGGACACGCCCTCCCGCTCCCGGACCGGCGGGGTCTCTCACGGGCCCGACCCGGTGCGGCCACGCCGAGGATCGCAACATGGCCGCCCTTCGTTGACAGGTGTCCGGACGAGCCCATACCGTAGGCCCCATGGGTGAGTTCCGTCTCCGCACCGCGAGCCGACGCCGTCGCTGCTTTCCAGCGGCGGCTCTCGTGGCTGCGTGCAGACAGGCCCCTCCCCCGGCGAGACTCGCTCCCTAGCGGTCCTCACCCCCGAGGCGGCATCCGCCCGCATCTCCGAACCCCCGCAGCCTCCGGCTCCGGGGGTTTTTCTTTGCCCTCCCTCCAGCAGCAGGACATCAGCATGAGCATTCGCGTCGGTATTGTCGGGATCAGCGGCTTCGGCGGCGGCGAGGCGATGCGCCTGATCGCGGGCCACCCGTCCTTCGAGCTTGTCCATGCCGCGGGCGAGGGCAGCGCGGGCAGCCGGCTGGGAGACCGCTTTCCCGGCGCGCCGGCGAAGCTCGCCGGGATGGTGATCGAGCGCTGGGACCCCGCGGCCCTGCCGGATCTGGACCTGCTCTTCGCCTCGCTGCCCACCGGCAGCTCGGCCGAGGCGCTGGCGCGCGTCCGCCCGGAGGTGAAGATCGTCGATATCGGCGGCGACCACCGCTATGCCGAGGGCTGGGCCTACGGCCTCGCCGATATCTGGCCGGAACGGATCGAGGGACAGCGTCGCGTCGCCAATCCCGGCTGCTTCCCGTCGGCGGTGCTGACCCCGTTGGCACCGCTTCTGGCCGAAGGGCTGGTCGAGCCCGGGCGCATCGTGATCGATGCCAAGACGGGCATCTCCGGTGCGGGGCGGGGCGGCGCCGACAGCCGGTTCGGCTATGCCGAGAGCAACGAGAATCTCGTGCCCTACGGCCTGCTTCGGCACGTCCACATGCCCGAGATGGAGCGGACGATCGAGCGGCTGAGCGGCGGCAGCGCGGCCGGGCTGGTGTTCACGCCGCACCTGGTGCCGATGACCCGCGGCCTGCTCGCCACCCTCTACTGCCGCGGCCGCGTCACCACGGAGCGGTGCCTGGACGCGGCGCGGCGCTTCTATGCCGGACGGGCCTTCGTCCGCGTGACCGACCGGCCGCCGCAGACCAAGTGGGCGACCGGCTCGAACCTCGCCTTTGTCAGCTACGCGGCTGATCCGGAGCGCGAGCTGGTGATCGCGATGGGCGTGGTCGACAATCTCGGCAAGGGCGCGGCCGGACAGGCGGTGCAGAACGCGAACCTGATCTGCGGCCTGCCGGAAACCGCGGGGCTGGAGGGCGCGCCCGTCTGGCCCTGATTCTGTCCGGCCCTGATTCTGTCCGGCCCTGATTTCGCCTGACCCTGGTCCATCTGGCCCCGTTCCCGTCCGGCCTCGACGTGACAGTTCCGCCGGCCACCGGGCCCTGCCGGGGCACATGGCTCCAGCAGGGCCCGGGACATGGCGGGCTCGACGCCCGCCCCGGACTCGCCGGACGCCCCGTGACAGGGTGCCCGGTCCCGCCGCGCGGCGGTTGCCTCAGAACCAGCCGGGCACCACCAGCATCAGCCAGGCCAGGGCAGGCCCGGCGATGATCACTAGGATGCTGTAGGCCAGGAAGCGCTTGTAGACGCTGTCGCGCTCCTCCGGCGGGGCATTCGCCACCACCAGCGCGCCGTTGGTCGAGAAGGGGCTGACATCCACCACGGTGGAGGAGATCGCCAGGGCCGCGATCATGCCTACCGGGCCGATCTCGCCCTGTTGCAGGAACGGCACCGCCAGCGGGATGGTGGCGCCCAGCACCGCGACCGAGGAGGCGAAGGCGGAAACGATGCCGCCCACATAGCAGAGCAGCAGGGCCGCCAGCAGCGGCGCGCCGATGCCGGACACGCCCTGGCCCAGCGAGTCGATGGCGCCAGAGCGCTGCAGCACCGCGATATAGGTGATTACCCCGCCCACCAGCAACACGGCGGACCAGCTGATCTTGTCCACGGCGTTCTTCTGCTCGTTGGGCGAGATCAGGGCGAGCACCACCGCCACCGAGATCGCCACCAGCCCGACATTGAGGTTGAAGGCCAGCGCCCCCACCGCCAGGGCAAGGAGGCCCGCCAGCGTCAGCATCTGCTCCGTCGTCACGCGCTGGCCGCCGGGCACGAGGCGCGAGGGGGCGGTGATCTGCGCAGCCGGGCTGGTGCCGTAGCCCTCGATCTGGAGTTCCGCCGCCGGCCCGTCGCGGCCCAGCGCCGGCTCGGGGCCGGGCTCGGCCCCCGCCCCGGCCTTTTGGCGCAGCAGCCTCAGCCCACCGAAGGCGAAGAAGACGGCGATGGCCACCAGCAGGTTGAAGACAAGGCTGGCCAGGAAGACCACCATCTCGTCGCCGGGAATGCCCGAGCGCGCGACGATCTGGTTGGTGATGCCGCCGTAGATGCTGATCGGCGAGAAGCCGCCGCCCTGGGCGCCGTGGATCACCAGCAGGCCCATCATCAGCGGGTTGATCCCGTACTGCCGCGCGAACTGCAGCGCCACGGGCGCCAGGATCGCCACCGCCGCCGGGCTCACCGCCCCCACCGCCGTCAGGCAGGCCGCCACGGTGAACATGATCCAGGGAATCGCCGCGATGCGGCCGCGCACCATGCGCACGGCGGAATGGACCAGGAAGTCGATGGTCCCGTTCTTCTGCGCGATCGCGAAGAGATAGGTGATGCCGACCAGCGTCACGAAGAGATCGCCGGGAAAGCCCGCGATGATCTGGTCGGCCCGCAGGCCCATGAAGACGGTGCCAACCAGGAAGGCCAGGGCAAAGGCCAGCGCCCCCATGTTGATCGGCAGGACGGTGGCGACGATGAACATCACCACGAGCCCGGCGATGGCGGCGGTCTGCGCGCCCATCGGTCAGGCGCGCCCGTGGGGGGCGGGGTACGCGGACGGCATGACGCCGCCCGCCCGGGATGCGGGTCGGTTGCTCATGGAACACTCCTCCGGCGAGGCCCGGTTCGCCCGGGGCCTTCGTTCATCCTCGCCGTGGTTTCAGGAATGCCCGTCCACGGCGATCCGGAATACTAGATCACGTCCTTGAGCCGTTTCGATATACAAAACTACATTCACCTGCTCATAACGTATAAATTTCTACCCAACAGGCCATCCACTGCATACCGGGCGCGAGCCAGCACGGCAGCCTTGCGCAACGAGAAAGCCCCGCGGGATCGCTCCCGCGGGGCCACACCGCCGGGCCTTCCGGCCCTCTACGGTGCCGGGGAGAGGCCCCCGGCGCTCGCCTTACACCTCGCCGCGCGACATCCGGCTTGTCAGATGCTCCGCCTGGCGGATCGCCAGCGCCACGATGGTCAGCGACGGGTTGCAGGCCGCGCCGCTGGTGAACTGGCTGCCATCCGAGACATACAGGTTCGGCAGGTCGTGCGCCTTGCCGTTGCGGTCCACCACGCCGTCGCGCGGCCTCTCGCTCATCCGGTTGGTGCCCATGTTGTGGGTGGAGGGATAGGCGGTGGTGTGGAACACCCGCGTCGCCCCCACCGCGTCGTAGATCGCGCTGCCCTGACGGTAGCCGTGCTCACGCATCGCGATGTCGTTGGCATGGTCGTCGAAGTTCACCCGCGCCACCGGCAACCCGTGCTTGTCCTTCGCCTTGGGGTCCAGCGTGATGCGGTTGGTTTCCTGCGGCATGTCCTCGCCCACGATCCACATCCCCGCCATCCGGTCATAGCCGTCCAGCGCCGAGGTGAAGCCCCGCCCCCAGCCGCCGGGGTCCAGGAAGGCTGCCATGAAAGGCACGCCGAGCGAGAGCGTCTCCATCTCGTAGCCGCCGACGAAGCCGCGCTCCGGCTTGTGGTGCGCCTCGTCGCGCACGATGCCGGCCATGGTGGTGCCGCGGTACATGTGCACCGGCTTCTCGAACATGCCATAGACGCTGGCGGTCAGGTGCCGCATGTAGTTGCGCCCGACCTGGCCCGAGGAATTGGCCATCCCGTCCGGGAACAGCGAGGACGCGCTGTTGAGCAGCAGGCGCGGGCTCTCGATCGAATTCCCCGCGACGCAGACCACGCGCGCCTTCTGCCGGTGGTGGCTGCCCTGGGCATCGGCATAGATCACGCCGGTCGCCTTGCCCTTCGCATCGTGCTCGATCTTCAGCACCATGCAGTCGGGTCGGACTTCGAGGTTGCCGGTGGCCTCGCCCGCCGGGATCTCGGTGTACAGGGTGGACCACTTGGCGCCCGACTTGCAGCCCTGGAAGCAGAAGCCGATCTGCTGGCAGCTCCCCCGCCCGGCACGCGGCTGGCTGTTGATCGCCATGTTGCCGGTGTGCACTTCCTGGTAGCCGAGCTTCTTCGCGCCCGCCGCCATCACCTTGAAGTTGTTGTTGCCCGGCAGGCGCGGGATGCCGTTGGTGCCGGTCACGCCCATCTTATCCTCGGCCCGGGCGTAGTAGGGCGCCATCTCCGCCAGCGTGATCGGCCAGTCGAGCAGGTTGGCACCGTCCACCTTGCCGTAGGTCGTGCGTGCCTTGAACTCGTAGTCCTGGAAGCGCAGCGAGGCGCCCGCCCAGTGCGTGGTGGTACCGCCCACCGCCTTCACGATCCAGGCCGGCAGGTTCGGGAAGTCCCGCGCCACGCGCCAGGAGCCGGTGGTGGTGCGCATGTCCGTCCAGGCGAGCTGGGCGAAGCTTTCCCACTCGTCGTTGACGAAGTCCTGGATCTCGTAGCGGCTGCCCGCCTCCAGGATCACCACCTTCACGCCCTTCTGCGCCAGCTCGTTGCCGAGCGTGCCACCGCCGGCGCCGGAGCCCACGATCACGACGAGGCTGTCGTCGTTCAGGTCGAAATTCGCCATCTCGAATCCTCCCCGCCGCTCAGGCCGACGGCAGCCAGTCGATGTCGTTGAAGCCGCGGTTGATGTAGCCGCCGTATTCCGCGCTGGAGCCCTCGTAGCCGAGCTTGGTCCAGACGTCCTGCTGGTTGTAGAAGGCGACCACGAGATCGGCGCGCACCTTCTGGAAGAAGGGCGTCCGCTCGATCCCGTAGAGCAGCGGCAGGCGGTCGCGCTCCCAGTTCAGACTCAGATAGTCGTTGCCGCCGTAGCGGATCCTGGAATCCGCATCGAGCCGGTCCACGCCTTCCTCCAGCAGCGTCCGCAGCGCCGCGTCCTTGCCCGCCTTGTCGTCATAGGAGAGCACGGCGCTGGCATAGAGCCGGTCCGGGATGCGGTCGTGCGGATAGATGTCGCGCGCCAGCTTCGCCAGCACCACCAGGGTGCGCGGCCTGAGGTTCCGGGCCTCCGCCGCCCAGCTCGCCTCCGCCGTGAAGAGCGTGGCGGCCACGGCGGCCGCGGGAACCGCCGTGGCCGCGCCGCGCAGGAAGATCCGGCGCGTCGAACGCAGCCGCTTGTCCACTTCCCTCATTCTCGTTCTCCTCCCATCATCGGGGCTGTTGCCGCCCCTGCTCCTCGAAACACTCACATCAGCGGAAGCGGCCTCCCCGCTGCAGCACCTCGATCCGGTAGCCGTCCGGGTCCTGCACGAAGAAGAACCGCGCCAGCGGCCTGCCCTCATGCTTCAGCTCCTTCAGCGGCAGGGGGGAAAGGCCCTCGCGCTCGAAGCGCGCATGCTCGGCCTCCAGATCCTCCACCGAGACGGCGAGATGGCCGTAGCCGTCGCCGAGCTGATAGGGCTCGGCGCGGCCGTCGTTGACCGTCAGCTCCAGCTCGAACTCGCTTTCCGGGTTGCTCAGGTAGATCAGCGTGAAGCCGTCGAAGGCCAGCCGCTCCGCCACCTCCAGCCCGAAGGCGCGGCGATAGAAGTCGAGCGAGCGCGCCTCGTCGCGCACACGGATCATGCTGTGGATGGGCTTGGCCATCAGTTCCCCTCTTTCAGCCAGTCGATGATCGCCCCGCGGATGGCGGGGTTGGCCTGCCGGTACGGCATCACGGAGCCGGGCACGAGCCTGGCGCTGTCCACCAGCCAGGCATCCAACGTGGCGGCGTTCCATTGCAGGTCCGACGCCGCAAGGGCGGGGGAGTAGCGGAAGCCCTCCAGCTTGCCGGCCGTACGGCCGACCACGCCATGCAGGTTCGGTCCCTGCCGGTTCGGCTCGCCGGCCCCGGCCGTGTGGCAGACGCCGCATTGCCGCTTGAACAGCGTCGCGCCGTCCGGCGGCGTCTGGACCTGGGCCTGGGCCTGGGCCTGGGCCTGGGCCTGGGCCTGGGCCTGGGCCTGGGCCTGGGCCTGCCCCGGCACGAGCCCAGGGCCGATGGCCATGGCGGCGGCAATCGAAAGGGCGCCCAGCGCCCGGAAAACCTTGAATCCCATCTTGCCGGCGAGACTAGGCGCCGGCACCGGGGAACGGGTGGTATCAGGCTATAGCGTAGTCGCGCCGGGGATTTTCCCGCGCTCCGTCCCGCTCCAGCCGCCGCTGGCGCAGCCAGAGGGTGCAGGTCACGCGCAGCAGCGAGGCGAAGTTCCCGACCTCTCCGCGCCGTTCCATCACCTCGTCATGCAGGCTGGAAACGAAGCGGCCCACCGTGCTGCCCTCGGAAAGCGCGATCTCTTCCAGGATCTCCCAGAAGGCGGACTCCAGCCGGATGCTGGTGCAATGCCCGCTCAGCCGGACCGCCCGCGTTTCGCAGGCATAGGTGTCCGGCTCCTGGGATGCGTAGAGGTTGCACATGGACGCGGCTCTCCTGCTGGCCCGGGCCCGTTTCCGGCCCTTGGCCGCTCATCCTGCCGCGCCGCGCGGAGGATGCAACAAAGGACATGGTACGGCCGGGCGGGCGGGAGATGAGAAATTCGTCACTCTTCCCTTCGGACCGGCGCCGCGGGGGAAGCCTCAGCCCCGCCCGCGCAGCCAGGACGGCACGGAGAGCCCGGCGGAATCCGGCACGGGCCATTCCTCCCGTACCCGGCGCAACGGCACGAAGCCCGCCGCGATGTAGTTCGGCAGGGCGCGCGGATGGTCGGCGGTGCAGGTGTTCACGGTGAGCAGCTCGCAGCCCTCGCCCCAGGCCGTGTCCACCGCGTGGCGCAGGAAGGCGCGGCCGAGCCCCTGCCCCACCGCCTGCGGCATCAGCCCGAAATAGGCGAGGTTGATGCTGCGGTTCGCCCGCCGCTCCAGCTCGTAGAACCCGGCCGGCTCCCCGTCGCGGTAGAGCACGTGGATCGAGATGGCCGGGCTGGCCAGGATCTCCCGCAGGTGGCTGTCCGGCACGGTGCGCCGGAACCACCACAGGTACTCCCCGCCGACATTGTCGTAGAGGTAGCGGTAGAAGGGCACCGTGCAGCGCTCCGCCACCTCCATCCGCACATCCCCGGGCAGGGAACGCGCAGGGGTGGCGGGGGGCCGGTCCATGCGCAGGAAGGTGACCTCCACCGTCACCGGCGTGATGCCATGCGGCCCCAGCGCGCGGACCGACATGATCAGCTGTCCAGGAAGGAGCGCAGCTTCCGGCTCCGGCTCGGGTGCTTGAGCTTGCGCAGCGCCTTCGCCTCGATCTGCCGGATGCGCTCGCGCGTCACGTTGAACTGCTGCCCGACCTCCTCCAGCGTGTGGTCCGTGTTCATGCCGATGCCGAAGCGCATGCGCAGCACGCGCTCCTCGCGCGGCGTCAGGCTGGACAGGACGCGGGTGGTGGCCTCGCGCAGGTTGGTCTGGATCGCGGCATCCAGCGGGATGATGGCTGCCTTGTCCTCGATGAAGTCGCCCAGGTGGCTGTCCTCCTCGTCGCCGATCGGCGTCTCCAGGGAGATCGGCTCCTTGGCGATCTTGAGGACCTTGCGGACCTTCTCCAGCGGCATGCCGAGCTTCTCGGCCAGCTCCTCCGGCTGCGGCTCCCGCCCGATCTCGTGCAGCATCTGGCGGCTGGTGCGGACCAGCTTGTTGATCGTCTCGATCATGTGCACGGGGATGCGGATGGTCCGCGCCTGGTCGGCGATGGAGCGCGTGATCGCCTGCCGTATCCACCAGGTGGCATAGGTGCTGAACTTGTAGCCGCGGCGGTACTCGAACTTGTCCACCGCCTTCATCAGCCCGATGTTGCCCTCCTGGATCAGGTCCAGGAACTGCAGGCCGCGGTTCGTGTACTTCTTGGCGATGGAGATCACGAGACGCAGGTTGGCCTCGATCATCTCCTTCTTCGCCTGGGTCATGTCGCGCTCGCCGCGGCTCACCGTGGCATAGACGCGCCTGAACTCGGCGACCGGCAGGCCGGTCTGGTTGGCGGTCTTGGCGATCTCGGCGCGCACCGCCTCGACATCGTCGCGGCTCTTGGCGACGAAGGCCTTCCAGTACTTGCCCGGCAGGCTGTTCACCCGGTCCATCCAGCCCGGGTCCAGCTCGTTGCCGCTCCAGTGCTGCAGGAAGTCCTCGCGCTTGACCTTGGAGGCCAGCGCCATGCGCATCACCTGTCCCTCGAAGGTGGTCAGGCGCCGGTTCAGCCCCTTGAGCTGGTCCACCAGCTCCTCGATGCGGTTGTTGTGCAGCCGCACCTTCTCGATCAGTGCCACCAGCTCGACGCGCTGCTTCTCGTAGGTCTTCTCGGAACGGCCGTTCAGGTCGTCGCCGGCGGTATAGGCCTCCATGCGCTTGCTCGACAGCTTGTCGAGCTTGCCCAGGGTCTCCTCGATGGCCTCGAAATTGGCCAGGACCTCGGGGCGCAGCTTCTCCTCCAGCGCGGAAAGCGACAGGCCGATGCCCTCGCCCTCCTCGCCTTCCTCGACCTCCTCAACCTCGGCCGGCGGCGGGGCGTCGCTGTCGCCCGCCGCGGTCGCCTCCAGGTCGATCACGTCGCGCAGCAGCATGCGCCCGGCCTTGATGTCCTCGTACCAGCCGAGGATGGCCTTGAAGGTCAGCGGGCTCTCGCAAAGGCCACCGATCATCATGTCGCGCCCGGCCTCGATGCGCTTGGCGATGGCGATCTCGCCTTCGCGCGACAGCAGCTCGACGCTGCCCATCTCGCGCAGGTACATCCGCACCGGATCGTCGGTGCGGCCCATCGTCTCCTCGTTGACGTTGCCGCCGGCTTCCTCGTCCTCGGCCTCGGCGCCTTCCTCTTCCTCGGTGGCCTTCTTCTCGGCCACCTCCTCCTCGGCGCCGTCCTCGGCCTCGACGACGTTGATGCCCGCCTCGTTCAGCATGGCCATCGTGTCCTCGATCAGCTCGGAGGACACCTGCTCGGAGGGGAGCGCCTGGTTGAAGTCGTCGATGGTGATGTAGCCGCGCTCCTTGCCCCGGGCGATCAGCTTCTTCACCATCGAGGTCACGGCATCGAGGAGCACGCCCTCGACCTGCTCGTCGCGGTTCTCGGTCGTTTCCGTCCCGTTCGCGGTCTTCGTTGCCATTCCGAGCCTCCGAAAGGCGCGGGGCCCGACGCCTGACCGCCGGAACCCCACGCGAATTGCCTCTACCCTATATGGTCCGCCCGCTCCCCGGCCGCCGCAGGCGGCGCACAGGGGGGCAGGACCACTCAACCCTCACAGCCCGTCCAGGCCGGTCTCCCCGCGCTGGACGGCGTCCAACGCCTCCTTCAGACGGTAGGCCCGCCGCTCGGCGGCCGGATCGTTGGTCGCGATCCAGTCCTCCAGAGCCAGGCGCCGGTCCTCGATCAAGGCGTCCTTTCCCCGCAGCAGGGCATAGAAGTGCCACCACGCGGCCAAAACCTCCGCCGGCTGGGCCTCCGGCCGCGCTGCCGCCGGCAATCCGGTCGCACGCGCCGCCCAGGCATGGGCTTCCCCCAGCTCAGCCGCGTGCAGGTGGGCGAGCAGAGTCGCGCTGTCAAGCATTCGTGAGCTCCCCGGGGAGGAGCCATGCCAGCCGAGCAGCCCCTGTCGCAGCGACTGGCAGGGGCCGGGCGGCAGTTCCAGCAGGGCGCAGGCCTCCTCCACCTCGTCCAGCACCCAGGGATGGGCGAGGATGATCGCCAGCAGGCAGCGGGCCTGTTCCACCCGCGCGGCATCGGCATCCACCGGTCGCCGCTCGATCCGCACCGGGGGCGGGCGGCCGAAGCGGGCGCCGTTGCGTCCGCCGCGCCATTCCCCTTCCCCGACGCGTGCCCTGGAAGCGCCGCCGCCAAGGGCCCCACCGGGGGCGAAGCCCGGCCGGTTCCGCGAGCGGGTGGCGAAGAAGCGGTCGAGCAGGGCCGAGCGGTATTCCGAGGCCAGGGCCTTGTCCGGGATCTTCGCCGCCGCGGCCGCGAGGTCGTTGCGCAGCGCCGCCCGCTGTTCCGGCGTGCCCGAGGAACGGCCGGCATCCAGGATGTCGTAGAGCGATTCATGCAGCGGCCGCGCCTTGTCCAGCACCGCCTGGAAGGCGGCCGGTCCCTGCTTCACCACCAGCGTGTCGGGGTCCTCCCCCGCCGGCAGGGTGGCGAAGCGCAGCGAGCGTTCGGGCGAGAGCAGCGGCAGGGCGATCTCGGCCGTGCGGGCCGCAGCGCGCGCCCCGGCCGCGTCGCCGTCGAAGCAGAGCACCGGTTCGGGGGACGCTCTCCACATTTCCCCCAGTTGGTCTTCCGTCAGCGCGGTTCCCAGGGGGGCCACGGCGCCGTCGAAGCCCGCCTGGTGCAGGGCGATCACATCCATGTAACCCTCCACCGCCACGAGCACCCGGCCCCGGAATGCCGCCTCCCGCGCCAGATCGAAGCCATAGAGGTTGCGCCGCTTCGAGAAGAGCTCGGTCTCCGGCCCGTTCAGGTATTTCGGCTGCCCGTCGCCCAGGATGCGGCCGCCGAAGGAGACGATCCGCCCCCGCCGGTCGCGGATCGGGAACATGACGCGGTTGAAGAAGAAGCCGCTGTATCCGCCGTCACGTTCGTTGGCCCGCAGCAGCCCGGTCTCGGCCAGCCGCGCCGCCTCGACCCCCAGCTCCTTCATCGCCGCCGCCAGTGCCCCGCGCGAGGAGCCGGACCAGCCCAGGCCGAAGCGGTCGATCGTGTCCTCGCCCAGCCCACGCCGCCGCAGGTAGTCCAGCGCCTCCCGCCCCTCGGCCTCGCGCAGCCAGCGGCGCATCACGCCACAGGCCGCCTCCATGACCTCGTGCAGGTCGCGTGCCCGGGCCTCGCGCTCCACCTGGCGGGGGCTCTCCTTCGGCACCTCCAGCCCGGCCTCGCCCGCCAGCCGCTCCACCGCGTCGCGGAAGCTCGCCCCCTCCGTGCCCATGAGGAAGGACAGGGCATCGCCATGCGCGCCGCAGCCGAAGCAGTGGTAGTGGTCGTCATAGACATAGAAGGACGGCGTCTTCTCGTTGTGGAAAGGGCAGCAGCCCTTCCACTGGCGGCCGTTGCGCGTGAGCTTGACCCGCCGCCCGACCAGCGAGGGCAGGGGCGTCCGGGCGCGGAGTTCTTCCAGGAAGGCGGGCGGGAGGGCTATCGCCTCCTCCTTTGCGGGTCGTCGTTGCGGGCCATCATCCGCCAGGGCGGCGTGCTGTCCCGTGTAGGTCGGATCTACCTCTATAGTAGGTTTATAGTAGGTTTTGACCTACGGGGTGCCGCAGGGTTCAGACCCACCGGGGCCGCAACGCCGCTCCAGAAAACCACCGGCCGGCCCCAGCTTTCGCCCCGCTGCCGCGTTGTCTGCGGACGACCGGGGCGCCCTGCCCCGTCGCGCGCGCCAAGACACGGAGAAGCCACATGGCCCTGGAAATCCCCCACAACGCCCTGATCCTGGTGGCCGATGGCAAAAAGGCCCTGCTGTTCCGCAATACCGGCCGGAACGGCGAGATCACGCTGCGCGAGGAAAACCGCCTTTCCCCCGAATTCTCTGCGCAGGGCCCCTCCGGTTCCCGTCCCGAGGACCAGTCGCCCAAGGAGACCGGCGAGGCCACCTTCGTGAAGCAGATCGCCCAGACCCTCCAGGCCATGAAGCAGCAGAACGGCTTCGAGGCCCTGGTGGTGGTGGCCGACCCGCAGACCCTGGGCCAGCTCCGCGAGGCGATGCACAAGACGGTCGAGTCGAGCGTCGTGAAGTCGCTGGACAAGGACCTGACCAACCACACGCCGGAAGACATCGCCGCGGCGCTGCGCTGAACCCTCCGGGAAAAGGCGGCGCGTGCCGCCTTTTCCACAGGGGGCGCCGTCAGCCGCCCAGCTTCGCCTTCACGATCGGGCCGACCTTGGCCATGTCCAGCGTCGCCGCGTGCTTCGCCTTCAGCGCCGCCATGACCTTGCCCATCTCCTTGATCGAGCTGGCCCCGGTCTCGACGATCGCCGCCTCCACCGCCGCCGTGGTCGCGGCTTCGTCCATTTGCTGCGGCAGGAAGCCCTCGATCACCGCGATCTCGGCCTCCTCCTTCGCCGCCAGCTCGGGGCGGTTGCCCTGGCGGTACATCTCCACGCTCTCGCGCCGGCTCTTGGCCATGCCGCGCAACATGGCGACGACCTGCTCGTCCGGCACCTTGTCCACGCCCGAAGGACGGGCAGCGATGTCGGTATCCTTCAGCTTCGCCATGATCATGCGCAGCGTGGAGGTACGGGCGGCGTCGCCCGCACGCATGGAGGCCTTGAGTTCCTCGGTGAATCGGCTGCGAAGGTCCATCTGGCCCTCTCCTTACCTCGTTCTGGCGTCGATGCCCGCCGGCCGGCTCCCGCGACAAGGAGCCGGTCCAGGCGGAAACTTCCCACCCGCCCTGCCTGGAAGGAAATTTGGGAAGTTTTTTCCCAGGCTCGCGCGGGATTTCTTTGACTTGGGAAAGCGCTTCCCAGATAACGCTGCCATGCGTTCCGTGGAAGAGATCATCCGCCTCGCCGGCGGGGCGGAGGCGGTGGCAAGCCGCTGCGGCGTGGGCAGCGAGGCCGTCCGCAAGTGGCGGCAGGCCCGCGCCATCCCGCCCAAGCATTGGCCCGCCCTGCTCGCCGCCACCGGCCTGTCCTTCGGGGACATGCCGGGTGCCTCCGTCACGGTCCCGGCCGATCCCGCCACGTCCTCCCCCTCCCCCACCGCCGCGGAGCCCTCCATGCCCGAAGCCGCCGACACCCCGCCCGCCGGCGCGACCGCCTGCATCGTCCTGATGGACGGCACGGTCTTCTGGGGCCGAGGCTTCGGCGCCGCCGCGACCAGGGTGGGCGAGATCTGCTTCAACACGGGGCTGACGGGCTATCAGGAAACCCTGACCGATCCCTCCTATGCCGGGCAGATCATCACCTTCACCTTCCCGCATATCGGCAATGTCGGCGCCAATGCCGAGGATGTGGAGACCACCACCCCCGCCGCCCTCGGCCTGATCACCAAGGCCGATGTCAGCGAGCCCTCCAACTACCGTGCCCAGCGCCACCTGGACGACTGGCTGAAGAGCTTTGGCATCCCCGGCATCGCCGGGGTGGACACGCGGGCGCTCACCATCCGCATCCGCGACGGTGGCGCGCCCAACGGCGTGATCTGCCACGCCCCGGACGGGAATTTCGACCTTGCCTCGCTACGCGCCCAGGCCGCCGGCTGGCCGGGGCTGGAGGGCATGGACCTCGCGAAGGAGGTCTCCTGCCAGCAGTCCTACCGCTGGGAGGAAGGGCTCTGGCGCTGGAACCAGGGCTATGACGCCAACCCCGCCAAGCGCCACAAGGTCGTGGCCGTGGACTACGGCGCCAAGCGGAACATCCTGCGTTGCCTCGCCGATGCCGGCTGCGACGTCACCGTCGTCCCTGCCACCGCCACGGCGGAGGAGATCCTGCGCCACGGGCCGGACGGCGTCTTCCTGTCCAACGGCCCCGGTGATCCGGCGGCGACCGGCGAATACGCCGTTCCCGCCATCCGCGGCGTGCTGGAGAAGCAGGTCCCCGTCTTCGGCATCTGCCTCGGCCACCAGCTCCTGGCCCTGGCGCTGGGCGCCCGCACCTACAAGCTGGACCGCGGCCATCGCGGCGCCAACCAGCCGGTGAAGGACCTCGCCACCGGCAAGGTCGAGATCACCTCGCAGAACCACGGCTTCGCGGTGGACGACAAGAGCCTGCCCGAGGGGGTGAAGGTCACCCATGTCTCGCTCTTCGACGGCTCCAACGAGGGCATCGCCTGCGAGGGCAAGCGTGCCTTTTCCGTGCAGTACCATCCGGAGGCCTCGCCCGGCCCCTCGGACAGCCACTACCTCTTCCACCGCTTCACCGCGCTGATCGAGAGCGTGAAGGAGAAGGCCGCATGAGCCAGTTCTTCGACCTCGCCGGCCGCACCGCCATCGTCACCGGCGGCAATGGCGGCATCGGCCTCGGCATGGCGCGCGGCCTGGCCGCCTGCGGCGCCCGCGTCGTCGTGGTGGGCCGCAACGCCGAAAAGAACGCCGCCGCCGTCGCCGCCCTGAACACGGATGGCGGCGAAGGGGCCTTCGCCCTCCAGGCCGACCTCGCCGAGCCCGGCAGCGCCGCCCGCGTGGTGGACGAGGTGGTGGCCCGCGCCGGCGGCCTCGCCATCCTGGTCAACAATGCCGGCACCAACATCCGCCGCCTGCCGCAGGATGTCTCGGACGAGGACTGGTACGCCGTCATGGACGCCAACCTCACCAGCGCCATGCGGATGAGCCGCGCCGCCTATCCGCATCTCAAGGCTTCCGGCCATGGCCGGGTGATCTCGATCGGCTCGATGATGTCGATCTTCGGCCTGCCCCTCTCCCCCGCCTATGGCGCCAGCAAGGGCGGCATCGTGCAGTACACCCGCTCCCTCGCCGTCGCCTGGGGGCCGGACGCGATCACCGCCAATGCCATCCTGCCCGGCTGGATCGAGACCGAGCTGACCGCCGGCGCCAAGCGCGACATGCCCGACCTGAACGACCGCGTCCTGGCCCGCACGCCGCAGAAGCGCTGGGGCCTGCCGGGCGACTTCGCCGGCATCGCCGCCTTCCTCGCCAGCGACGCCGCCGCCTTCGTCACCGGCACGGCCATCCCGGTGGATGGCGGGCTGTCGGTGCACGGCTGAGGCCAGGGGCAGGCCGGAACCGCCATGGTGCTGCTCGCCGTCATCCTGCTGGCCTGCCTCGGCTGCATGGGCCTCAGCTACGGCCTGTGGCGGGCCTTCCTGCGCGCCGGCAGGCCCGGCCATCCGATGGCCATGGCCCTGATCGCCTCGCTGCTCGTCTCCGGCCTGCTGCTCTGGCTGTTCCGCGACCGCGCGCCGCCGAACCTGCCGGTGAACGGGCTGACCGAGGCGCTCTATATCGCCTGCCTGCTCAACATCCCCGCCGCCATCCTGCTGACCTGGCGCCGCTGACCGCGCGCCCCGCCCCCTGAAACGCCAGACCTCCCGGACGAAGCCCCCCGACCATGCCGAAGCGCACAGACCTCCACTCCATCATGATCATCGGCGCCGGTCCCATCGTGATCGGACAGGCCTGCGAGTTCGACTATTCCGGCGCCCAGGCCTGCAAGGCGCTGCGCGCCGAGGGCTACCGGGTGATCCTGGTGAACTCCAACCCGGCCACGATCATGACCGATCCCGGGCTGGCGGACGCCACCTATATCGAGCCCATCACCACCGAGGTGGTGGAGAAGATCATCGCCAAGGAGCGGCCGGACGCGATCCTGCCCACCATGGGCGGGCAGACCGCGCTGAACACGGCGCTGAAGCTGGCCGAGGCCGGGGTGCTGGAGAAGTACGGCTGCGAGCTGATCGGTGCCAAGGCGGAGGTGATCGACAAGGCCGAGGACCGGCTGAAGTTCCGCGACGCCATGACCAGGATCGGCATCGAGAGCCCGCGCTCCCACATCGCGCACACGATGGAGGAGGCGCGCGCCGGGCTGGAGATGGTCAAGCTGCCCTGCGTCATCCGCCCCTCCTTCACGCTCGGCGGCACGGGCGGTGGCATCGCCTACAACAAGGAGGAGTTCGAGCAGATCGTTTCCGCCGGCCTCGCCGCCTCCATGACCACCGAGGTGCTGATCGAGGAAAGCGTGCTCGGCTGGAAGGAATACGAGATGGAGGTGGTCCGTGACTCCGCGGACAACTGCATCATCGTCTGCTCCATCGAGAACCTGGACCCGATGGGCGTCCATACGGGCGATTCCGTGACCGTTGCCCCGGCGCTGACGCTGACCGACAAGGAGTACCAGCGCATGCGCGATGCCAGCATCGCCTGCCTGCGCGAGATCGGCGTCGATACCGGCGGCTCCAACGTCCAGTTCGGCGTGAACCCCGCCGACGGGCGCATGGTCGTCATCGAGATGAACCCGCGCGTCTCGCGCTCCTCGGCGCTGGCGTCGAAGGCCACCGGCTTCCCGATCGCCAAGATCGCCGCCAAGCTCGCCGTGGGCTACACGCTGGACGAGCTCAAGAACGACATCACCATGGTGACGCCGGCCGCCTTCGAGCCGACCATCGACTACGTGGTGGTGAAGATCCCGCGCTTCACCTTCGAGAAGTTCCCCGGCACGCCGCCGACGCTCACCACCTCGATGAAGTCGGTGGGCGAGGCCATGGCCATCGGCCGTTCCTTCGGCGAGGCGTTGCAGAAGGGCCTGCGCTCGCTGGAGACCGGCCTGTCCGGCCTGGACGAGATCGCCGCCCCGGGCGACGGCTCGGTGGAGGCCTATATCGCCGCCCTCTCCACCCCGACGCCGGACCGCTCGCTGACCGTGGCCCAGGCCTTCCGCGCCGGCCTCTCGGTCGAGGAGATCCAGCGCGCCTGCCGCTTCGACCCCTGGTTCCTGCGCGAGATCGAGAAGATCGTCCGCGCCGAGGAGGAGATCCGCGCCAAGGGCCTGCCGCGGGAGGCGGGCGCGCTGCGCCGGGTGAAGGCCATGGGCTTCTCCGACCGCCGCCTCGCCGCGCTCACCGGCTCGACCGAGGCCGCGGTGACGCAGCAGCGCCTGGCGCTGGGCGTCACCCCGGTCTTCAAGCGGATCGACACCTGCGCGGCGGAGTTCGCCTCCAACACCGCCTACATGTACTCGACCTACGAGGGCGGCTTCGGCATTCCCTCCTGCGAGGCGGCCCCCACGGGCCGGCAGAAGATCGTCATCCTCGGCGGCGGCCCCAACCGCATCGGCCAGGGCATCGAGTTCGACTACTGCTGCGTCCACGCCGCCTATGCGCTCAAGGAAGCCGGGTTCGAGACCATCATGGTCAACTGCAACCCGGAAACCGTCTCCACCGACTACGACACCTCCGACCGCCTCTATTTCGAGCCGCTGACCGCCGAGGACGTCGTTTCCCTGATCCGCAAGGAGCAGGAGAAGGGCGAGGTGCTGGGCTGCATCGTGCAGTATGGCGGCCAGACCCCGCTCAAGCTCTCCCAGGCGCTGAGCCGGGCCGGCATCCCCATCCTCGGCACCTCCGCCGAGGCCATCGACATCGCCGAGGACCGCGAGCGCTTCCAGCACCTGCTCCAGGGCCTGGGCCTCAAGCAGCCCTCCAACGGTACCGCCCGCACGCTGGAGGAAGCCGCCGCCGAGGCCGAGCGCATCGGCTACCCCGTCGTGGTCCGCCCCTCCTACGTGCTCGGCGGCCGCGCCATGGAGATCGCCCATGACCGCACCCAGCTGATGCGCTTCGGCGCGGAGGCGGTGAAGGTCTCGGGCGAGAACCCGATCCTGATCGACCAGTACCTTTCCGACGCGATCGAGGTCGATGTGGACTGCATCGCCGACGCAGAGGGCAACGTCTATGTCGCCGGCGTCATGGAGCATATCGAGGAGGCGGGCATCCATTCCGGCGACAGCGCCTGCTCGCTGCCGCCCTACTCCCTCTCCCCCGCCATCATCACCGAGCTCAAGGCCGAGACCGAGGCCATGGCCCGGGCCCTCAAGGTCTGCGGGCTGATGAACGTGCAGTACGCCGTGAAGGGCAACGAGATCTACGTGCTGGAGGTCAACCCGCGCGCCTCCCGCACCGTGCCCTTCGTCGCCAAGGCCACCGGCGTGCCGGTCGCCAAGATCGGCGCCCGCGTCATGGCCGGAGCCAGGCTGTCGGAGTTCCGCCTGGACGACGACGCCATCTCCCGCCATGTCGCGGTCAAGGAGGCCGTCTTCCCCTTCTCCCGCTTCCCGAACGTGGACGTGATCCTGGGCCCGGAGATGAAGTCCACCGGCGAGGTGATGGGCCTCGACCATTCCTTCGAGCGCGCCTTCCTCAAGTCCCAGATGGGCGCCGGGGTGAAGCTGCCGGAAAGCGGCACCGCCTTCCTCTCGGTCCGCGACGGCGACAAGGCCGCCATGGTCTCGCTGGGCCGCCGCCTGGTGGAGATGGGCTTCGGCCTCGCCGCCACCCGCGGCACCGCCAACCGGCTGCGCGAGGCGGGGCTGCCCGTCACCGAGGTCAAGAAGGTGCTGGAAGGCCGTCCGAACTGCGTTGACGCCATGAAGTCCGGCGAGATCCAGTTGGTGATCAACACCTCCGGCTCCGGCCAGGCGGTCGCGGACAGCTTCGACATCCGCCGCTCCGCCCTGACCAACGGCATCCCCCACTACACCACCGTGGCGGGCGCCCGGGCCGCCGTGCATGCCATCGCGGCACTGCGCGCGGGAGTGCTTGATGTGGCTCCGTTGCAGTCCTATTTTGCATCTTCGTTCTGAGACATCGGGGCGGGTCTGGCTTACCGGCCAGGACCCGCCCCGCCTGTTTCAGCCCGGCGCCGCTCCGGTTCCCCCCGACTTCCTGGCGGGGACTGGCGCGGCCGCGTCGCGTTCTAGGGAAGGCTAAACGCCGTGCAGAAGTTCCCCATCACGGCCGAGGGACTGTCTCGGCTTGAGGAAGAGTTGAAGGTCCTGAAGTCCGAGGAGCGCCCGGCTGTGATCCGTGCGATCGCGGAGGCGCGTGCCCATGGCGATCTCTCCGAGAATGCCGAGTACCACGCCGCGCGCGAGAAGCAGTCCTTCATCGAGGGCCGTATCGCGGAGCTGGAATCCGTCGTCCCCTCCTCCGAGGTGATCGACGTCTCCAAGATGACCGGCGAGCAGGTGCGCTTCGGCGCCTATGTCACCATCGTCGACGAGGAATCCGAGGACGAGAAGACCTACCGCATCGTCGGCCAGTACGAGGCGGACATGAAGAAGGGCTCGATCTCCATCTCCTCCCCCCTTGCCCGGGCCCTGCTCGGCAAGAGCGTCGGCGACAGCGTCGAGGTGCCGGCCCCGGGCGGCGCCCGCTCCGTCGAGATCACCGCCGTCCGGTTCCGGTAGGGCGCCGCGCCATGCCGGAAGGGACCGCCCTGCCCACACGGCACGTGGCGCTGTCCGACGTGCGCGCGGCCGCCGCGCGCATCGCCGGCACGGTGCTGCGTACCCCCCTGGTCG
>NZ_BDLP01000008.1:0-35936 GCF_001950415.1 Roseomonas sp. TAS13 | reverse complement strand
CCCGGGGGAAAGGCGCTGCCTTTCCCCCGGACCCCCTATCCGCCAGGACCCTGCGGGCCCTGGACCCGATGAGTTGGCGCCCGCTGACGCCGGATCACGCCGGAGAGCATGGCTCTCCGGCGGGCTGCTGGTGCCGCCAGCGTGGACAAGGTGTCTTTCTTCTTTTCGGGAGCCCCGCCTCTCCACCTGTTCCCAGGGATCAACCCGCAGGCTGACGGCCCCCACGCGGAGCCAACGAAAGGCGGGGTCCGGGGACATACGATGTCCCCGGCGGAGAGGGTTTCCGGGTGGAGAGGCAGCGCCTATCCCCCGGCGGCTAGCCACGAAGCGCAACGCCCGGCGTCATCCGCGACGGCTGCTATGCCGTCCGGTGATAGGAACGCCGGGAAAACCGATAGCACGGCCCTCCCTGGCCTCCTGTAGAAGTTCCGCGACAGCCCGGTGCGGGACGCGGCCATGGGGAGGAACCACGCCTTCCGTGGCGGACCGGGCCTTTGGCGCCGCCGAAACGAAGCAGGGGTTCCGGGAGGACCGCGCATGATCATCGACTGCCATGGCCACTACACCACGGCGCCGGCCGCCCATGACCGCTGGCGCGAGGCGCAGACAGCGGCCTTCAAGGCCGGGGGCGATGTCGATCCCGCCTATCCCGATATTTCCGACGACGAGATCCGCGAGACGGTGGAGAAGAACCAGTTGCGCCTGCTGCGCGAACGCGGCGCCGACCTGACGATCTTCAGCCCGCGCGCCTCCACCATGGCACACCATGTCGGCGACGAAGCGGTGAGCCAGGCCTGGACGCGGCGCTGCAACGACCTGATCAAGCGCGTGGTGGACCTCTTTCCGCAGCACTTCGTGGGCGTCTGCCAGTTGCCGCAGTCGCCGGGTGTGTCGATCACCCATTCCATCGCGGAGCTGGAGCGCTGCGTGACGGAGCTGGGCTTCATCGGCTGCAACCTGAACCCGGACCCGTCGGGCGGGCACTGGGCCGGGCCACCGCTCACCGACCGGGCCTGGTATCCGTTCTTCGAGAAGATGGTCGAGCTGGACGTGCCGGCGATGATCCACGTCTCCGGCTCCTGCAACTGCAACTTCCACGCGACCGGCGCCCACTACATCAACGCCGACACCACCGCCTTCATGCAGTTCCTGGAAGGCGACCTGTTCCGGGACTTCCCGGCGCTGCGCTTCGTCATCCCGCATGGCGGCGGCGCGGTGCCCTATCACTGGGGCCGCTACCGCGGGCTGGCCGACATGCTGAAGCGCCCGCCGCTGGCCGAGCACGTGATGCGGAACGTGTTCTTCGACACCTGCGTCTATCACCAGCCGGGCATCGACCTGCTGTTCCGGGTGATCGACATCGACAACATCCTGTTCGGGTCGGAAATGGTCGGGGCGGTGCGCGGGATCGATCCGGAAACCGGCCACTACTTCGACGACACGAAGCGCTACATCGACGCGCTGCCCATCCCGGCGGCGGACAAGCACAAGGTCTTCGAGCTGAACGCCCGCCGCGTCTATCCGCGCCTCGATGCCATCCTGCGGGACCAGGGTCGGTAGCGGCAGCCTTCCGGCGCGATCCGGCATCAAGGTGAGCCAGCGAAAGGGAGCCAGGGCCCGCAGCGTCCTGACGGAGTGGGACCGGGGGAAAGGCGGCGCCTCTCCCCCCGGGGCGGCGCAACGTCAGGACCGTGAAGCGCGGACCGGCTGCCAAGGGGAGCCGCCCGGATCAGCCAGCCGCGCGGCGCGGGACCAGGGCCGAGGTGACGGTGGATTGGACCACTTCCTCCGCCTGGTTCTTCGTGATGATGCGGGCCTTCAGGATGCCCTGGTCGGGGCGGGAGCGTGAGGGGCGCATCGACAGCACCTCCACCTCCACATGCAGCTCGTCGCCGGGCTTCACCGGGCGCACCCAGACCAGGTTCTCCAGTCCCAGCCCCTGGCCGCCCCTGGCGATGGGCGGCAGGGCGTCCTGGATGAACAGCCGCATCGAGACGGCGGCGGTGTGCCAGCCGCTGGCCACGAGTTGTCCGAACTGGCTGCGGGCCGCTTCCTCCTCGCCCAGGTGCTGCGGCTGCGGGTCGAATTCCCGGGCGAAGGCGATGATGGCGTCCCGCTCCATCCGGTAGGGCCCCGAGCGGAAGACCTGCCCATCCGCGAAATCCTCGAAGTAGTGCGGCTCCCTCATGCCGGGTGCCCCTTCGCGTGGTCCGGCTGGGGGGAGGGGCGGGGGGATGGAGGCATGGCGGGGCCCTTGTCATCGGTCGCGGAGGAGCCGCCTGTCGGGCGGCGGGTCGGGATGTGCCGATCCTGGGCCGCCAGGAAGGGCTTGTCAGGTGGTCCGTAAATGTATTCACTTCTGGATGCAGACAGACACACCCTCAGGACCGCCTGGCCCGTGACGCTTTCCACCGCCATCCAGCGGTCGGCCGACCGCCTTCACGAGCGGCTGAAGGCGATGGTGGCCGCCTATCACCTGCGCCCGGGCGAGCGGATCAACGAGGTCGAGCTGGCGCGCCGCTTCGGTGTCAGCCGCACGCCGCTGCGGGAGGCGCTGAACCGCCTGGCCTCGGAAGGCTTCCTGCTGGCCACGGCCAACCGTGGCTACCATGTCCGTCCGCTGGACGCGGCGCAGGTGCTGCGGCTGTACGAATACCGCGCCGTGCTGGAGGCCGGGGCGCTGCGCCTGTCGGCGGAGCGCGCCACGCCGGAGGCGCTGGGGGCGCTGCGGGATTTCGCCCGGCGCAGCCGCGACGAGCCGGAGGACGATGCCCAGGCGCTGCGGCTGCTTTCGCTGGACGAGGAGTTCCACGAGCGGCTGGCCGCGCTTTCCGGCAACGGGGAGCTGGTGCGGGCGCTGCGCGGACTGAACGAGCGCATCCGCTTCGTGCGTTGGATCGACATGCAGAACCGGCGCGGCGGCACGCAGGGCGAGCATCTGGAGATCCTGCGCCTGCTGGCGGGCGGGGAAGGCGAGGCGGCGGAGGCGCTGCTGCGCCGGCATATCGGCCGTCGGCTCGACCAGATCACCGAGGTCATCAAGGCGGGCTATGCCGAGATCTACACCGGCAATGCCCTGGCGGCGCATGTGATGCGGGCGGAAGGAATGGCGCGGGCCGGACCGCTGCCGCTCGCCGAGGAAGCAGGAGGTTGAGGATGCGTGCGGTCTTCGTGGATGCCAGCGACGCGCTGGCGGATGTGGCGGAGCGGCTGAATGCCGGTGGCGGGGTGGATCTGCGCATCCATCGCGACGTGGATGTGACGCCGGACCGGATTCCGGCCGTGCTGGGCGATGCGGAGATCGCCATCATCGACCACACGCACCTGCCGACCGATATCGCCCTGAAGTGCAAGGGGCTGAGGCATGTCGTCTTCCTCGGCACCGGGGCCCGGTCCTACATGAATCCGGAGGAACTGGAGGCGGCGCGCGGAATCTCCGTGCACATCATCAAGGGCTATGGCGACACCGCCGTGGCCGAGATGGCCTTCGCCCTGATGTGGGCGGCCGCCAAGAGCCTGGCGGCGATGGACGGCGCCATGCGCGGCGGCCAGTGGCTGCGGATGGAGGGCATGCAGCTCACCGGCAAGACGCTGGGCCTGCTGGGCTATGGCGGCATCGGGGCGGAGATGGCGCGGCTGGCACGCGGCATCGGCATGAAGGTGATCGCCTGGAACCGCACGCCGCGCGACGGCGAGGGGGTGGAGTTCGTGCCGCTGGAGCGGCTGCTGGCCGAGAGCCACGTGCTTTCCGTGCATCTGCTGCTGAACGACGGCACGCGCGGCTTCCTGTCGCGCGAGCGGATCGCCGCGATGCGCGACGGCGCCATCCTGGTCAACACCGCGCGCGGCGCCGTGGTGGACGAGAACGCGATGATGGACGCGCTGGGCTCGGGCAAGCTCGCCCATGCCGGGCTCGATGTCTTCGCCGTCGAGCCGCTGCCGCCCAACCATCCCCTGACGAAGCTGCCGAACGTGACCCTTTCGGCCCATTCCGCCTTCCGCACGCCGGAGGCCAGCGACAACCTGATCGAGGCGGCGCTCGAACATTGCCGCCGTATCCAGCGGGAGAACCGGAAATGAGCGCGCGGACCGGAGGACAGATCCTCGTCGACCAGCTCGTGGCCCAGGGCGTGGAGCATGTCACCTGCGTGCCGGGCGAAAGCTACCTCGCCGTGCTGGACGCGCTGCACGGTGCCAGCATCGACGTGATCACCTGCCGCCAGGAAGGCGGTGCGGCGATCATGGCCGAGGCCTGCGGCAAGATGACGGGGCGGCCCGGCATCTGCTTCGTGACGCGCGGGCCGGGCGCCACCAACGCCTCCTGCGGCGTGCACATCGCCATGCAGGATTCGACGCCGATGATCCTGTTCGTCGGCCAGATCGCACGCGAGATGCGGGAGCGCGAGGCCTTCCAGGAGCTCGACTACCGCGCCGTCTTCGGCACCATGTGCAAATGGACGACCGAGATCGACACGCCCGACCGCGTGCCGGAGATCGTGTCCCGCGCCTTCCGCGTGGCGATGCAGGGCCGCCCCGGCCCGGTGGTCATCGCCCTGCCAGAGGACATGCTGGTCGAGACGGCCGACGTGCCCGACGCGCCGCGCGTGGAGCCGGCCCAGGCCGCGCCGCTGCCCGCCGACATGGAGCGGCTGGGCGGGATGCTGCGCGCGGCGAAGCGGCCGCTGGCCATCCTGGGCGGCACCGGCTGGGACCAGGCGGCGGTGGACGCCTATGGCGACTTCGCCGGGCGCTGGAGCCTCGCCACCTGCACCTCCTTCCGCCGCGCCGACCGGATGCGCTGGGACCATCCGTTCTATGTGGGCGATCTCGGCATCGGTCCCTCGCCGAAGCTGGCGGCGCGGGTGAAGGAGGCCGACCTGATCCTGCTGCTGGGCGGGCGGATGTCGGAGATGCCGTCCTCTTCCTACACGCTGCTCGACATTCCCGTGCCGAGGCAGGCGCTCGTGCATGTGCATCCGGGCGCGGAGGAGCTCGGCCGCGTTTATGTGCCCACGCTCGCCGTCCAGTCCGGCCCGCGTGCCTTCTGCGCCGCGCTGGGCGATCTCGCGCCGCCCGCCTCCATCCCCTGGGCGGAGGATGCGCGCCAGGGCCATGCCGACTACCTCGCCTGGTCGGAAACGCCGCGCCGGCTCCCGGGCGACTTCCAGTACGGCGAGGTGATGGCCTGGCTGCGCGAGCGCCTGCCGGGCGACAGCGCGCTGTGCAACGGCGCCGGCAACTTCGCCGGCTGGATGCACCGGCACTACCGCTTCTCGCGGCTCGGCACGCAGCTCGCGCCCACCTCCGGCTCCATGGGCTATGGCGTGCCGGCGGCGATCATGGCCAAGCGCGTGCGGCCCGATGCGATCGCGCTCTGCATCGCGGGCGACGGCGACTTCCTGATGACGGGCCAGGAGATCGCGACCGCCGTGCAGCACGGCATCGCCAGCATCACCGTGGTGGTGGACAACGGCATGTACGGCACCATCCGCATGCATCAGGAGCGCGAGTATCCCGGCCGCGTTTCCGCGACGAAGCTGCGGAACCCGGACTTCGCCGCCTATGCCCGCGCCTTCGGCGGCCATGGCGAGACGGTGCGCAGCACGGCGGAATTCGCCCCGGCCTTCGAGCGTGCCCTGGCCTCCGGCCTGCCGGCGGTGATCCACTGCTTCCTCGACCCGCGGGCGCTCTCGGTCGGGCGCGACATGCCGGAAGGGGCGCCGCTCTGACGCGGGTGGTCCGGTGAAGGACGATTGATCGGGCATGGCGCCGTGTGGTGCCCGCAACCGCCGGCGGCGGGAAGCGCCACGAGTGGAAGGTCCGGGGGAAGGCGGAGCCTTCCCCCGAGAGAGCGACGGATGGAAGTGCGAGACCGATGAGTCGACATGTCGTGGTGATCGGGGCGGGGATCGTGGGCGCGGCCTCGGCGCTGGAGCTGCTGCGCGACGGGCACCGCGTGACGATCCTGGAGCCGGGCGATCCGGGCGGGCCACAGGCGGCGAGCTACGGCAACGGCTGCTGGCTCTCGGTGCAGTCGGTGATCCCGCCGGCCGGGCCGGGGGTGTGGCGCAAGGTGCCGGGCTATCTGCGCGACCCGCTGGGGCCGCTGGCGATCCGCTGGAAGTACTTCCCGAAGGTGGCGCCCTGGCTGGCGCGCTACCTGGCGGCGGGCTGGACGGAGGAGCGCGTGCTGCGCGTGGCGCGGGCGATGGCGCCGCTGCTGCATGACGCGCCGGCGCTGCACCGGCGGCTGGCGGAGGAATCCGGGGTCGGCGGCCTCGTGCAGCAGCGCGGCGACATCTACATCTACCCGTCGCGGGCCGAGTTCGAGGCCGAGGCGATGGGCTGGCGCATCCGGCGGCAGGTCGGCATCCGGTGGGTCGAGCTCTCGGCGGAGGAACTGCACCAGCGCGAGCCCGAGCTGTCGCACCGCTACGGCTTCGGCGTGCTGGTCGAGGAGGGCGGGCACTGCACCGACCCCGGCGGGCTGGTGGCGGCGCTGGTGGCGCAGGCCCAGGCGCAGGGCGCGGCACTGCTGCGAACCTGCGCCACGGGCTTCCGCATCGATGGCGAACGGCTGACCGCGGTGGGCACGCCGGCGGGCGAGATCGCCTGCGACGCGGCGGTGATCAGCGCGGGCGCGCGTTCCCGGCGCCTCGCCGCGGCGGTGGGGGATTACGTGCCGCTGGAAACGGAGCGCGGCTACCACGCCGTGCTGCGCGATCCGGAGGTGTCGCCACGCCATCCGCTCATGCCCTCGGACGGCAAGATGGCCATCACCCTGACGCGCGGCGGGCTGCGCTGCGCCGGGCAGGTGGAGATCGCGGGGCTGGACGCCGCCCCCGACTGGCGGCGCGCGGAGATCCTGCGCGATCACCTGCTGAAATCCTTTCCCGGCCTGCCGCGCGACCTGCCGGCGGAGCGGGTGGAGGTCTGGATGGGCCACCGCCCCTCGACGCCGGACGGCATGCCCTGCCTCGGCCCCTCGCGCCGCTCGCCGGATGTGATCCATGCCTTCGGCCATGGCCATGTCGGGCTGGTGGCCGGGCCGCGCACCGGGCGGCTGGTGGCGCAGATGGTGGCCGGACGAGCGCCGGAGATCCCGGTCGCGCCTTTCTCCCCGGCGCGCTTCCGCTGATTCCGGGGGCCTCTCCACCGCCGCACGGTTCCGGCTGATCCCCGCGGGCGCCGGGAGGGCTCAGCCCTCCCTGGCTTCCTCCTCCCCGTCCTCTTCCTCGTCCTCGTATTCGACCTCCGCCCCGTTCACGACGGCGAGGCAGTCGGCATAGGTGGACAGGATCCAGTCCCGGTCGCAGCGCGACGGGTCCGGCTCCGATTTCATGATGAGCTGCAACAGGACCAGGGCCACGGCGGCCTCGCTGTCGCCCTCGACCTTCACCTCGGGTTCGGCCATCGCCTCGCCTTCTCCTTGCGTGGTTGTCGTCATGAAGACGTTCGCCCGCCCGCCGGGATGCCGGGGCGGAGGGTGCCTCACGTGGAAGTGGGGCGTTCCGGTGCCGGGGCGGCGAGCAGGCGGCGTATGGCTTCCAGCTTCTCCGGCGCGCTCCAGTCGGCGGAGCCTTCCAGCCGGGCCACCTCCCGCCCCTGCCGGTCCAGCACCAGCGTGGTCGGCAGCCCGCGCACGCCGAGCGCCCGCCCGGCGGCCCCCTGCGGGTCCAGCCAGATATCCAGGTTCCTCACCCGCGTCCGGGCATAGAAGCCGCGCACCTGGGACGCGCCGCCCCGGTCGGAGGACAGCGGCAGGACCAGGATGCCTTCCCGCTCCACCAACTCCTGGAGGCGGTCGAGGGAGGGCATCTCCTCCACGCAGGGGGCGCACCAGGTGGCCCAGAAATTCACCACCAGCCCCTTGCCGGCGAAATCGGCCACGCTCTTCCGCGTGCCCTCCTCATCGGTGAAGGAAAGCTCCGGCAGCGCCCGGGGCGGCCCCTCGACCAGCTGGCCCAACAGGGCCGATCCTTGCGCGGAGGCTGGACGGGGCGGGAGGGCCATGCTCAACACTGCCCCTGCCGAGGTCCCGGCCGTCAGCGTGGCGAAAAGGGCTTGGCGGCGTCCGATCCTCAGCACGGGAAGTCCTCCACTCGTGTCCAGCAACAGCAACAGTCAGTGGGGCGGCCGCTATGCGGGCGGGCCCTCGGCGGTCATGCAGGCCATCAACGCCTCGATCGGCTTCGACCGGGAGATGTGGCGCCAGGACATCCGCGGCAGCCTCGCCCATGCCGCCATGCTCGCCCATGTGGGAATCATCTCCCCGGAGGACGAGACTAGCATCCGCGACGGGCTGGAGGCCATCGCCGGGGAGATCGAGCGCGGCGAGTTCCCCTTCTCCGAGGCGCTGGAGGACATCCACATGAATGTGGAGGCCCGCCTGACCGAGCGCATCGGCGAGGCCGGCAAGCGCCTGCATACGGCCCGGTCGCGCAACGACCAGGTGGCGCTGGATGTCCGGCTCTGGACCCGCGACGCCATCGACGGACTCGATGCGCAGATCGCCGACACGATGCGGGCGCTGGTGGAACGGGCCTCGGAGCACGCCGCCACGGTGATGCCGGGCTTCACCCATTTGCAGCCGGCGCAGCCCACCACGCTGGGGCACCACCTGCTGGCCTATGTCGAGATGCTGTCGCGCGACCGCTCGCGCCTCGCCGACTGCCGCGCCCGGATGAACGAAAGCCCGCTCGGCGCCGCCGCGCTCTGCGGCACCGGCTTCCCGATCGACCGGCACATGACGGCGGCGGCGCTGGGCTTCGACGGGCCGACCCGCAACAGCCTGGATTCGGTGGCCTCGCGCGACTATGCGCTGGAGTTCCTCTCGGCTTGCGCCATCTGCGCCGTGCATCTCTCGCGGCTGGCCGAGGAATTCGTGATCTGGACGAACCCGTATTTCGGCTTCGTCCGCCTGACCGACGCCTATACGACCGGCTCCTCGATCATGCCGCAGAAGCGCAACCCGGATGCGGCGGAGCTGGTGCGGGCCAAGCCGGGCCGCATCACCGGGGCGCTGGTCGGGCTGCTGACGGTGATGAAGGGCCTGCCGCTGACCTATGGCAAGGACATGCAGGAGGACAAGGAAGGCATCTTCGACGCCGCCGCCTCGCTGTCCCTGTCGCTGGCCGCCACCGCCGGCATGGTGCGGGACATGCGGCCGGACATGGCGCGGCTGAAGGCGGCCGCCGGGGCGGGGTTCTCCACCGCCACCGACCTTGCCGACTGGCTGGTGCGGGAACTGAAGCTGCCCTTCCGGGACGCCCACCACGTCACCGGCCGCCTCGTCGCCCTGGCGGAGCAGAAGGACGTGGACCTCGCCGGGCTCTCGCTCGAAGACCTGCGCAGCGCCGAGCCGCGCATCCACCAGGGCGTCTATGACGTGCTGAGCGTCGAGGCCTCGGTGAACTCCCGCACCTCCTATGGCGGCACGGCCCCGGCCAATGTCGCGGCCATGGCGGCGGAATGGAAGGCACGGCTCGCATGATGCGGGCCGCCCTGCTCCTGCTCGCAGCCTCCCTGGCGCTCGCCGCCTGCGGCCGCAGCGGCCCCATCCGCGCGCCGGGCCCGCCGGACCAGATCACCTATCCCCGGACCTATCCGAGCCGCTGATCCCCGGACGGCGTCCTGCGGAGGCAAGGCGGCCGGGGCGGTGCCCCGGCCCTGCCAGGCCCCTCTGCCTGCCATGGCCAAAAGCGCCATGGCCTCGCACCGCGGCGGGGAGGCAAGCGCCATGACGGAAAAGACGCCTCCAGGTGCCAAGTCGCGCTGCGCGAGGAGGAAGGGGCAGACTTTCCCGGCCTGCGCGAAACGGGCACACAGGCTCTTCTGACGGAGCGAGGGCGGGCCACGGGTGTTTCGCTGGTTGTCGATGGGGCGGGTGCGCCGGCGCGAGGCCGCGCTGGCTGCCTGGAACACCAAGATCCTGGGCTCCCTGCTGGCGCGCCGGGCCTATGAGGCGGGGCTGGCCGGCTATGGCATGGCGGCGCCGGGCGAGCCCCGGCCTGCCGGGCTGACCGGGCGCCTCTGCCGCCAGGCTGACGTCGAGGCGCCCTGGCTGCACCACTGGTGCGCCCGGCAGCACATCGCACCCCTCTATCACCGGAAGGTCTGGGAGGACTGCTTCGTGCCCCAGGCACTCTGGGAGGCCGGGATGCTGGCGCCGGGGCGGCGCGGCCTGGGCTTCGCGGTGGGGGAGGAACTGCTGCCCTGCATCTTCGCCGCCGACGGGGTGGAGGTGCTGGCCACCGACCTGCCGGCGGGCGACCCGCGCGCGCGGGAATGGATCCGGACCGCGCAGCACATGTCGGCGCGGGAGCACCTGTTCCACCCGCATCTGATCGGGCGCGAGGATTTCGAGGCGCGCGTGGCGTTCCGGCCGGTGGACATGGCCCATATCCCGGCCGAGCTGATGCGGGGCGAGTTCGACTTCGTCTGGTCCGTCTGCTCCTTCGAGCATCTGGGTACGGTGGAGGCCGGGCTGGACTTCGTGCTGCGGGCCATGCGCTGCCTGAAGCCCGGGGGCGTGGCCGTGCATACCACGGAGTTCAACCTGCTCGACGACGGGCCGGGGGTGGAGAAGGGCAAGACCGTACTATTCCGGCGCCGCCACCTGGAGACGCTGATGCGGCGCCTGGAGGCGGCCGGGCACGCGCCGCTGCCGATGGACTACGAGCCAGGGAGCGGCTTGCTCGACCGTTTCGTGGACCTGCCGCCCTTTGCCGGGCAGGGGATCTGGCCCCTGCCGATCGATCCCGGCGACACCCCCCATCTGAAGCTCTCGGTGCGCGGCTGCATTTCAACCTCCGCGGGAATCATCATCCGCGCCGCTCAATGATCCGGTTTCCATATTAAAAACGGATCAGAAACAGTTTTGCGTTTCAAGATTGCGCGAAAAATTTAAACCCGCCATGCCCGCCCCTGCGCGACAGAGGAGCGGCGTAGGGGCGTGAGGGGTAAGACAGTGCTGGCAGCGTGCCTGGGTCTGGGGATGGCCCTGTCGGTTGCGCCGGGCATGGCCCGGGCGAACGAAGGGCCCGAGGAAGTGGTGATGCGCCTTGAGCCCGCCGTTTCCGCCAGGAAGGGGATGAAGGTCCAGCGTGGTCCCGCCTCCTATTACGCCGACCGGTTCCATGGCCGGAAGATGGCCAATGGCGAGCGTTTCGACCGGGATTCCAATTCCGCGGCGAGCCGCACCCTGCCGCTCGGCACGACCGTGCAGGTGACGAACCTGCAGAACGGGCGCACCGCGACGGTGAAGATCGAGGATCGTGGCCCCTATGTCGGCAACCGCGTGATCGACCTGAGCCCGGCCACCGCCGAGGCGCTGGGCATGATCGATGCCGGTGTCGTCATGGTCGAGGTCCGGCCCGTCCAGATGGCGAGCCTGCAGAACTTCTGACCCCGCCCTGTCCGGCTGGCGGCGCCCTTCGCGGCGAGGCGGCCGGGAGGCGGACGGAAGACGAAAAACCCCCGGCCTGGATCTTCCAGGCCGGGGGTTTTCGCGTGGGCGGGCCTGATGCCCGCCCGGAGCCCTCTCGCCTACCGGCCGATGGCGTCGTGCGCGGCCAGGCAGGCCATGTCCAGGATCTGGTTCACGCCCGCCGAGATCGGCACGATCTGGGCCGGCTTCTCCAGCCCCATCAGCACCGGGCCGATGGTGGTGGCGCTGGTCAGGCGCGGCACCGCCTTGCTGAGGATATGGGCGGCGTGCAGCCCCGGCATGATCAGCACGTTCGCCGGGCCGTTCAGCCGGCAGAAGGGGTAGAGGGAGCGCAGCGCGGGGTCGAGCGCCACGTCGGCGGTCATCTCCCCGTCATACTCGAAATCCGCCCCGCGCTCGTCCAGCAGCTTCACGGCATCGCGGATGTTGGTGGGGATGGAGGTGCGCGCGTCGCCGAAGTTCGAGAAGCTGAGGAAGGCCACGCGCGGCTCCAGCCCCAGGCGCTTGGCCGCCGCGGCGGACTGGGTGGCGATGGCGGCCAGGGTCCCCGCCTCGGGGCGCGGATGGATCGCCGTGTCGGCGATCAGCACCGTGCCGCGGGCGCGGGTCAGCATCAGGGTCAGGCCGAAGAGCACGCTCTCCTCCGAGCCTTCCGGCACGGCGGCCTTGCCCAGCGCCATGGTCACGCCCTTCAGCGTCTCGATGTAGGAGCGGGTGGTGCCCGTCACCATGGCATCGGCGTCGCCCAGCGCCACCATGCAGGCGGCGAAGACGTGGCGGTCCTGGTTCACCGCGCGCTGGCAGTCGCGGAACAGGAAGCCCTGGCGCTGCTTGCGCTCGTACAGGTACTCGGCATAGCGGCGGTTGCTGTCGGACAGCGCGGCGTTGTGGATCTCCACGCCCTCCGGGAAGGGCAGGCCGAGGGCGCCGGCGGTGGCCATGATGCGGTCCTCCCGCCCCACCAGCACGGGTGTGCCATAGCCCGCGTTGCGGAAGGCGATGGCGGCGCGCAGCACCTTCTCCTCCTCGCCCTCGGCGAAGACGACGCGCTTCGGGTTGGCGCGGACGCGCTCGGTGATCGCCTCCAGCGCCCCCGCCGCCGCATCCAGCCGCCCGGTCAGGCCGCGGGTGTAGCGGCGCAGGTCCTCGATCGGGCGGCGCGCCACGCCGCTCTCCATCGCCGCCTTGGCCACGGCGGGCGAGACATGGGAGATCAGGCGCGGGTCGAAGGCGTTGGGGATGATGTATTCCGGCCCGAAGCGCAGCGCGCTGCCGGCGGCCACCTCCTCCGGCACGTCCTCGCGCGCCAGCATGGCCAGCGCCTCGGCGGCGGCGACCTTCATGCTGTCGTTGATGGTGCTGGCCCGCACGTCCAGCGCGCCGCGGAAGATGAAGGGGAAGCCCAGGACGTTGTTGACCTGGTTCGGATAGTCGGAGCGGCCGGTGGCGACGATGGCGTCGGGCTTGGCGGCCTTCGCCTCGTCCGGGGTGATCTCCGGGTCCGGATTGGCCATGGCGAAGATGATCGGCTTGTCCGCCATGGAGCGGACCATGTCCTGCGTCACCGCGCCCTTCACGGACAGGCCGAAGAAGGCATCCGCCCCGGCCATGGCATCCGACAGGGTGCGGGCCGCGGTGTCGATGGCATAGGCCGACTTCCACTGGTTCATGCCGTTGGTGCGGCCCCGGTACAGCACGCCCTTGGTGTCGCACATGGTGATGTTCTCGGGGCGCATGCCCATCGCCTTCACCAGCTCGGCGCAGGCGATGGCGGCGGAGCCGGCGCCGTTGATCACCAGCCTCGTGGTCCTCAGGTCGCGGCCCGTCAGGTGGCAGGCGTTGATCAGCCCGGCGGCGGCGACGATGGCGGTGCCGTGCTGGTCGTCATGGAAGACGGGGATGTCCAGCAGCTCGCGCAGCCGCTGCTCGATGACGAAGCACTCGGGCGCCTTGATGTCCTCCAGGTTGATGCCGCCGAAGGACGGGCCCAGGAAGCGCACGCAGTTGACGAACTCGTCCACGTCCTCGGTGTTCAGGCACAGGTCCACCGCGTCCACGTCGGCGAAGCGCTTGAACAGGGCGGCCTTGCCCTCCATCACCGGCTTGGAGGCGAGCGCGCCCAGGTTGCCCAGGCCGAGCACGGCGGTGCCGTTGGAGATCACCGCCACCATGTTGCCCTTGGCCGTGTAGTCATAGGCCAGCGCCGGGTCGCGATGGATGTGCAGGCAGGGCTCGGCCACGCCGGGGGAATAGGCGAGGCTCAGGTCGCGCGCCGTGATCAGCGGCTTGGTGAGCCGGATCTCCAGCTTGCCCGGCTTGCCCTCGGCATGGAGGGCGAGAGCCTCCTCCGCCGTGACACGCGCGGTGCGCGAATCCTTGGGCGTCATCTTGGCCACGTCGTCCATCGTCCGAACCCCTCAACCGGTAACCTCGCCTCCCTTCCTATTGAGGTCCGCGCGGGTGCGAAAGCCAGCCGCTTCGCGCATGCGGCATGGCACGGATGCGATCCTGGGCCTGGACGGGGGCTTCCGGTTCTTGCGGGTGCGGCATGAGTGCCGCGACGGAAAATTCCGCTGACAACCGGAATGCCGCAATTTGCGTGCGCCCGGGGCCGCGGAAGAAGCCCAGGCATTGCTTCAGGCCGTCGCAAGGGCTGGCTGGCCGTGAAGAGCAGCAAGGTGTCCGGCGCCACGGGGCGGACAGGGTCCCGCCGCCGGGGCAGCTCTCTCCGGGCATCCGGGGCGAAGGCTGGACGGCGGGGGCCGTGCGCGGGAAGCTGTCGGCATGTCCGCGACGCCGCTCTCGCCGAACCCGGAAACCGATGTCCTGATCGTGGTGGACGTGCAGCCCGATTTCATGCCGGGCGGCGCGCTTCCCGTCCCCGATGGCGACGCGATCCTGCCGCTGGCCAATGCGCTGATGCCGCGCTTCGGCCGGGTGGTGGCGACGCAGGACTGGCATCCGCCGGACCATCTCTCCTTCGCCAGCCGGCATCCCGGCCGCGCGCCCTTCGAGATGGTGGATTTCCCCTATGGCCCGCAGACGCTGTGGCCGGACCACTGCGTGCAGGGCACGCCCGGTGCGGCCCTGCATCCGGCGCTGGAGACGCGGCCCTTGCAGGCGATCTTCCGCAAGGGGATGCGGCGGGAGGTGGACAGCTACAGCGGCTTCACCGAGAACGACCGCGAAACCGGCACGGGCCTCCCCGGCTATCTGCGCGCCCTGGGCGTGCGGCGCGTCTTCCTGTGCGGCCTGGCCACGGATTTCTGCGTCGCGGCCACGGCGCGGGATGCGGTGGCGCTGGGTTTCGAGGCGGTGGTGATCCTCGATGCCTGCCGTGGCATCGCCGCGCCGCTGCCCGGGGGCGGGGACACGCTGGAGGTCGCCTTGGAGGGGTTCCGGGATTCCGGGATCGCCACCCTGGGCAGCATCGCCCTGCTGGGCTGAGGCGGCGCCCCGCGTTTCCACCTGTTCTTCGGGGGGGGCAGGCCACGGACGGACGGTGATCGCACGGAGTCGATGCAAGCCCCGGGGGCCGGGGATCGGCTTCGGTTCCCGGCGGAGAGGGGGCGGGGCGAGACTCCCTCGGGGATGCCGCCGGAGGAACGCGGCCCGGATCAGCCGCAGGCCATGGCGGGAACCGGACGCCGGCGCCGCAGAAGGAGCATCATGGCGAGGCCGGACGCCGCCATGGCCGCCCCGGCGACCGAGATCGCCGGATAGCCGAGTCCGGCATCGAGCACCCCGCCACCGAGCGCCGCGCCGATGGCATTGCCCAGGTTGAAGGCACCGATGTTCATCGCCGAAGCGAGGTTCGGCGCCTCGGCGGCGGTGGCCACGACCCGCATCTGCAACGGCGGGACGATGGCGAAGCTGGCCACGCCCCAGAGGAAGATCAGCGGCGCCGCAGTCGCCTCCCAGCGCATCCCGGCGGCGAAGAGCAGCAGCAGGACCACCAGCGCGGCCAGGGAACCGATCAGCGTGCCGTCCATGGAACGGTCGGCCAGGCGGCCTCCCAGCCAGTTCCCGGCGGCGAGGCCGAGGCCGTAGATGACCAGCATCGCCGTCACGAAACCCGCGCCCGCCCCCGTCTCGCCACGCAGGATGGGGGCGATATAGGTGAAGACGGTGAACATGGCGCTGGCGCCCAGCACGGTCAGGCCCAGCGCGGCCAGCACCGGCCCGCGCCGCAGCACCCGAAGCTCCGCCCGCATGTCGGCCCCGGCCTCGGCCGGCAGCGGCGGCAGGGAGAGGCGCAGCGCGATCATGGCGAGGACGCCCACCGCCGCGATGCCCCAGAAGGCGATGCGCCAGCCCACCGCCTCGCCAGCCCAGGTGGCCAGCGGCACGCCGCCGATCGTGGCGATGGTCAGGCCCGAGAACATGGCGGCGACGGCCGCCGCGCGCCGCTCGGGTGGGACGAGGCCGGCCGCCACCACCGCACCCACGCCGAAGAAGGCGCCATGGTTGAGGGAGGTGACGATGCGGGCGAGAAGCAGCATGCCGTAGCCGCCCGCCAGGGCGGACAGGATGTTGCCGAGGGTGAAGATGCCCATCAGCCCGATCAGCAGGCGCCGGCGCGGCATCCGGGCGAAGGCGAGCGTCATCAGGGGCGCGCCGAGGAGAACGCCCATCGCATAGGCGCTGACCAGCAGCCCCGCCCTGGGGATGGAAACGCCGAGGTCGCCGGCGATCACCGGCAGCATGCCCATCGGGGCGAATTCCGTGACGCCGATGCCGAAGGCACCGATGGCCAGCGCCAGGAGCGGTGGGTTGAGACTCATGGGACAGGGTCCGGATTGTTCCGCCGCGGCACTTGGTCGGCTTTGGTGCATCGCGGTAGTAGGGATGGCGGACCAGGATCTTTGCGCCGGAGGCACAGATGCCGCGTGAAAGGACAGATCGGGCGGGGGAGATGGAGGCCTTCGCCACGGTGGCGCGGGAAGGCAGCCTGTCAGGCGCCGCCCGTACGCTGGGCCTCACCCCCTCGGCCGTCAGCCGCATCGTCGCCCGCATCGAGGCACGGCTGGGCGTGCGCCTGCTGGTGCGCACGACGCGCCGGCTGCGGCTGACCGCCGAGGGGGAGGCCTATCTCCGTGCCGCGACCCGCATCCTGGCCGACCTCGACGAGGTGGAAAGCGGCATCGCCGACCAGGCCTCGCCACGCGGGCGGGTGCGGGTCAGCACCTCCATGGCGCATGGGCGGATGGTGATCGTGCCGCTGCTAGGGGCCTTCGTGGAGCGCTATCCCGGCATCAGCGTGGAGATCGACATCAACGACCAGATCGCCGACGTGCTCGGCGGCCGCGCCGATGTCGCCGTCCGCTTCGGGCCGCTGGCCGACAGCCCGCTTTCCGCCCGGAAGCTGGGGGATACCGGGCGCAGCGTGGTGGCCTCGCCGGCATACCTCGCCCGCGCGGGGGTGCCGCGCCGGCCGGCCGATCTCGCCCGGCACAACTGCCTCGATTTCAGCTTCCGCCGCATCGAGCCCGGCTGGCCCTTTCGCGAGGGTGGGCGGGACTATCTGATGCGGGTTTCCGGCAACATGACCGCGAACAACGGCGAGACCCTGGTGCAGCTCGCCCTGCAAGGCGTCGGCATCACCCGCGTCGGCCATTTCCATATCGATGACGAGATCGCCGCCGGACGGCTGGTGCCGCTGCTGGAGAAATACAATCCGCAGGACCGGGAAAGCATCCACGCGGTCTTCGTCGGCGGCGCCACCATGCCAGCCCGCATCCGCGTCCTGGTGGATTTCCTGGCGGAGCATCTGCGGCCAGGGGCGCGGGGATGAAGGCGGCGTCGTGCCCCTTGGCCTGCCCCCGGGGGAGAGGCTCCGCCTCTCGCCCCGGAACCCCCTCACCGCCAGGACGCTGCGCGCCCTGGACCCGATGAGCTGGCACGCGCGGTGACCGTCGGCCCGAAGGTTCGATCCCGCCGCGCCCCCAATGTCTCTTGCTTCCCAGGCCCGGCTCAGGATATAGGAATATAATCAACACCACACCGCTCTGGCCCGGTCCCTGGAGGTGCGAACCCAGGCGGCATCCGCTCGCGCCACGGGGCGAGGCCCAACATCCATCCGGACGGATAAAGGGCTAAAAACCTAAAGTCCTAAAACCCTAAAGCCCGGGATGGCAGGCAGGGCGGAAGACCCTGGCCCATGCAGGCGCAGGGAGTGGCCAGCACCGGCACCGGACCGTGACGCCGCCGATGATCCATGCACCCCGCCGTTCGTATCCGCCGCCGGAAAGCATGGCTCTCCGGCGCGATCCGGTGTCAGCAGGCACCTTGTCCCCCGGACGGCGCAAGGCCCAGCCTCAGAGCTTCGTCTTCAGCAGTCGCCCGATCTCGCCGACGATGCCGGCGCGGAAGGCGACGACGCAGATGACGAAGATGGCGCCCTGGATCACCGTCACCCAGGCGCCGAAGGGGGCAAGGTAGTTCTGCATCGCCACGATCACCGCGGCGCCGACCACCGGGCCGAACAGCGTGCCGAGGCCGCCGAGCAGGGTCATCAGCACCACCTCGCCGCTCATCGACCAGTGGACATCGGTGAGGGTGGCGATGCCGAAGACCAGCGACTTGGTGCCGCCCGCGACGCCGGACAGCGCCGCCGAGAGCACGAAGGCCATCAGCTTGTAGTCGTCGGCGCGGTAGCCGAGCGAGGTGGCGCGCGGTTCGTTCTCGCGGATCGCCTTCAGCACCTGGCCGAAGGGAGAATGGACGATGCGGTGGATCAGCAGGAAGCCGATCAGGAAGACCGCGGCCACCAGCCAGTACATGGCCATGTCCGGCGCGAGGTCGATCACCCCGAAGAGGCGCCCCCGCGGAACGGACTGGATGCCGTCCTCGCCATGGGTGAAGGGCGCCTGGAGGCAGAAGAAGAAGACCATCTGCGCCAGGGCCAGGGTGATCATGGCGAAGTAGATGCCCTGCCGCCGGATCGCCAGCCAGCCGAAGGCGAGGCCCAGCACGGCGCCGACGACGCCGCCGGCCAGGATCGAGACCTCCGGCGTCAGCCCCCAGACCTTGGCCGCGTGGGCGGCGAGGTAGCCGCCCATGCCGAAGAAGGCGGCATGGCCGAAGGAGAGCAGGCCGACATAGCCGATCAGCAGGTTGAAGGCGCAGGCGAAGAGGGCGAAGCAGAGCAGCTTCATCAGGAAGACGGGATAGAGGACGAAGGGCCCCGCCAGCAGGAAGGCGACCAGCAGGATCAGGGCGATGCCCTGGCCCCGGCTGAAGCCGAGCAGGCCCGGCATGGTGGGCGGCGCGCTCAGGTCGCGCGGCGCGGTGGAACTGGCGGACATGGTTCAGGCCCTCCCGAACAGGCCGGCGGGCCGCACCAGCAGCACGATCGCCATGACGACGAAGATCACGGTGGAGGCGGCCTCGGGGTAGAAGACCTTGGTCATCCCCTCCACCAGCCCCAGGCCGAAGCCGGTGACGACCGAGCCCAGGATGGAGCCCATGCCGCCGATCACCACCACGGCGAAGACGGTGATGATGAGGCTGGAGCCCATCTGCGGGTTCACCGAGTAGATCGGCGCCGCCAGCACGCCCGCCAGCGCCGCCAGCGCCACGCCGCCGGCATAGGTCAGGGTGACGAGGCGCGGCACGTTGACGCCGAAGGCCTGCACCAGCGCGGCGTTCTCGGTGGCGGCGCGCAGATAGGCGCCGAGGCGCGACTTCTCGATCACCAGCCAGGTGCCGAGCGAGAGGATCAGCGCGGCCACCACGACCCAGGCGCGGTACACCGGCAGGATCATGAAGCCGAGATCGAGCGGCATGCCGGTGAGCGAGGCGGGCGGGGCGTAGGGCATGCCGGAAGAGCCGAAATACTGCCGGAAGACGCCCTCGATCATCAGGGCGAGGCCGAAGGTCAACAGCAGGCCGTAGAGCGGGTCCGCCCCCTGAACCCGGCGGATCAGCAGGCGCTCGATCACCACGCCCAGCACGCCCATGATGAGGGGGGAAAGGATCAGCGCGGGCCAGTAGCCGATGCCCAGCCAGTTCAGCAGCATCCAGGCGACGAAGGCGCCCATCATGAACTGCGCCCCATGGGCGAAGTTGATGACATGCAGCATGCCGAAGATCACCGCCAGGCCCAGCGAGAGAAGCGCGTAGAAGGCGCCGTTCACGAGGCCCAGGACGATCTGCGGCAGGCCCATCTCCAACTGGAACAACAGGTCTTCCATCTTGTGCCTCTCAGTGCGGGCAGGCGGGGGAGGGCGGCGCGGCGCCCTCCCGGCCAGCCCTCCCTCTCGGGGGGATCAGGAGCGGACGAGCGGGCAGCCGCCGGCCGAGAGCGGCCGCCAGGCATCCTCGGCGGAGGTGGTCTCCAGCAGCTTGTAGTAGTCCCAGGGTCCCTTGCTGTCGCCGGGTGCCTTCACCTCGAAGAGATAGGCCGGGTGCAGCTTGCGCCCGTCCTCGCGGATCTTGCCCGCGCCGAAGCAGTCGTCGTCGGTCGGCATGGCCTTCATGCGCTTCACCGTCTCCACGCCCGAGGCCTTGGCGGCGGCGGCGCCCATCTCGGCCACCACCTTCAGGTAGTGCAGCGCCCCGGCATAGCAGCCGGCATGCGACATGGCCGGCATGTTGCCGTTCAGCGAGCCCTTCACCCGGTTGGTGAAGGCGCGGGTGCGGTCGTTCAGGTCCCAGTAGAAGCTTTCCGTGCAGACCAGCCCCTGGGCGGCGTTCAGCCCCAGGCCATGCACGTCGTTGATGAACATCAGCAGCACGGCGATCTTGGTGCCACGGCGGGTGACGCCGAACTCGGCGGCCTGCTTCACCGCGTTGATCGTGTCCGTCCCGGCGTTGGCGAGGCCGATCACCTTGGCCCGGCTCTGCTGCGCCTGGAGAAGGAAGGAGGAGAAGTCCGTGCTCTGCAGCGGGTGGCGCACCGAGCCCAGCACCTTGCCGCCGGCCTCCTTCACGAAATTCGTGGTGTTCCTTTCCAGGTCATGGCCGAAGGCATAGTCGGCGGTGATGAAGTACCAGCTGTCGCCGCCCTGCTTCACCATCGCCCCGCCGGTGGACCTGGCGAGCATGTAGGTGTCGTAGGTCCAGTGGACGGTGTTGGGCGAGCACTGGCTGCCGGTCAGCTCCGTCGTGCCACCGGTGGAGTTGACATAGACCTTGTTCTTCTCCTTCACGACGCTGTTCACCGCCAGCGCCACGGCGCTGTTGGGCACGTCGATGATCATGTCCACGCCGTCCTGGTCGAACCACTGGCGGGCGACGTTGGCGCCGACATCCGGCTTGTTCTGGTGGTCGGCGGCCACGACCTCGACCTTCACGCCCTTGGCCTCGATGCCGCTGTCCTGCACCGCCTGGCGCACGCAGGCGACGGAGGTGGGGCCGGAAATGTCGCGGTACACGCCGGACATGTCGTTCAGCACACCGATCTTGATCGTGCCCCCGGCCTGTGCCCGGGCCGGGCGGAAGGGCAGCAGCCCCAGGGCGGGCAGGGTCGCTGCGCCGAGAAGGGTCGTGCGGCGGGATAGGGTCATTCCTGGGGTTTCCCTGGCTTTCGTTGGTTTCCGGCGGCGTTGCCGCCCGTTTCCTGCATCCGCCCCGCCGGAAAGCCGGGCGGGGCGGGGGTCAGACGCCGAGATATTCCTGCAGCCGCTCCGCCGCGCTGGCGAGCTCGTCGTTGCGGAAGCCGTCCACCACCCGCCCATGCTCGACCACGTAGTGCCGGTCGGCCACGGTCTGGGCGAAGCGGAAGTTCTGCTCCACCAGCAGCACGGTGAAGCCGCGCGCCTTGATCTCGCGGATCGTGGCGCCGATCTGCTGCACGATCACCGGCGCCAACCCTTCGGTCGGCTCGTCCAGCAGCAGCAGTGGCGCGCCGGTGCGCAGGATGCGCGCGATGGCCAGCATCTGCTGCTCGCCGCCCGAGAGCTTCGTGCCGGGGCTGTTCGCCCGTTCCTTCAGGTTCGGGAAGAGCGTGTGGATGGTCGGGATGTCGAGCCCGCCCGGCCGCACCACCGGCGGCAGCATCAGGTTCTCGGTGACGTTCAGCGCGGCGAAGATGCCGCGCTCCTCCGGGCAATAGGCGATGCCGGCGCGGCCGATCTCGTCTGGCCGGGCGCGGATCAGCTCCCGCCCCTCGAAACCCACCGAGCCGCTGCGGCGCCCGACGAGGCCCATGATGCTGCGCAGGGTGGTGGTCTTGCCGGCGCCGTTGCGGCCCAGCAGCGTCGCCACCTCGCCTGGCCGCACGTCGAAGTCCATGCCGTGCAGCACGTGGCTCTCGCCGTACCAGGCCTGCAGACCGCGCACCTTCAGCAGCGCCTCGCCGGAAGAGGCGGAGCCGGGGCGTTCCTCCAAGAGGGCCTCAGGCGGCATGGGCGGTGCCTCCGGCGATGGTGGGGTCGGTGCCGAGATAGGCGGCCACGACCTCCGGGTTGCGCGAGACCTCGGCATAGGGACCTTCCGCCAGGATGCGCCCGCGTGTCAGCACGGTGATCCGGTCGCAGAGCCCCTCCACCACCTTCAGGTTGTGCTCCACCATCAGCACGGTGCGGCCCGCGGCCACGCGCTTCACCAGGGCGGTGACGCGGTCCACGTCCTCGTGCGTCATGCCGGCAGTAGGCTCGTCCAGGAGCATCATCTCCGGTTCCAGCGCCAGGGTGGTGGCGATCTCCAGCGCCCGCTTGCGGCCATAGGAAAGCGAGCCCGCCGTCAGCCCGGCGGCATTGGCCAACCCGACCTCGGCCAGCAGCTCCATCGCCCGGGCGTCGTAGCGGGTGAGCACGGATTCGCGCCGCCAGAAGTCGAAGGAGCCGCCGCGCTCCCGCTGCAAGGCCAGGCGGACGTTCTCCAGCACCGTCAGGTGGGGAAAGACCGCCGAGATCTGGAAGGAGCGCACGAGGCCCAGCCGGGCCACCTCGGCGGGCTTCATCGCGGTGATGTCGCGGCCGTTATAGCGGATGCGGCCGCGTGTCGGCTGGAGGAACTTCGTCAGCAGGTTGAAGCAGGTCGTCTTGCCCGCCCCGTTGGGGCCGATCAGTCCATGGATGCTGCCGCGTTGCACGCGCAGGTTCACCCCGGAGACCGCGGCGAATCCGCGGAACTCCTTGGTCATGTCCTCGGTCTCCAGGATGTAGTCGGCCACCCGGATGCTTCCTCGTTCTTTTCAGTCTTGCACAGGAGTTAAGGCGAAGCCGCCCCCCGGCGCAAGCGGGATCGTGGCATCCCCCACCAACCCGCCCGCCCCGCCCTCAGGCGGTCTCCTGGCGCGTCAGGCCCAGCTCCTCCTCCATCTGCCGGCGCATGAGGAATTTCTGGATCTTGCCGGTCACGGTCATGGGAAATTCGTTAACGAACTGCACGTATCTCGGGATCTTCTGGTGTGCGATCTGCCCCTCGCAGAAGCCGCGCACCTCCTCCACCGTCAGCATCTCGCCCGGCCGGATGCGGATCCAGGCGCAGAGCTCCTCGCCATAGCGTGGGTCGGGCACGCCGAAGACCTGCACGTCCTGGATCTTCGGGTGGCGGTAGAGGAACTCCTCGATCTCGCGCGGATACAGGTTCTCGCCGCCCCGGATCACCAAGTCCTTGATCCGGCCGACGATGTTGCAGTAGCCCTCCTCGTCGATGGTGGCGAGGTCGCCCGTGTGCATCCACCGCGCCGGGTCGACCGCCTCCGCCGTCCGCGCCGCCTCGTCCCAGTAGCCCAGCATCACCGAATAGCCGCGGGTGCAGAGTTCGCCCGGCTGGCCGCGCGGCACGATCCGCCCCTCGGTGTCGATGATCTTCACCTCCAGATGCGGGTGGATGCGCCCGACGGTGGAGACGCGCCGTTCCAGCGGATCGTCCACCGCGCTCTGGAAGCTGACCGGGCTGGTCTCGGTCATGCCATAGCAGATGGTGAGGTCGCGCATGTTCATGCGACTGGTGACGCGCTTCATCACCTCGATGGGACAGGGGGAACCCGCCATGATCCCCGTGCGCAGCGAGGACAGGTCGAACTCCGCGAAGCGCGGGTGGTCGAGCTCGGCGATGAACATGGTCGGCACGCCATAGAGCGCGGTGCAGCGCTCCGCCTCGACGGCCTCCAGCGCCGCCACCGGGTCGAAGCCCTCGCCCGGATAGACCAGGCAGGCGCCGTGCGTCAGCGCGGCGAGGTTGCCCATCACCATGCCGAAGCAGTGGTAGAGCGGCACGGGCACGCAGATCCGGTCCTCTTCGGTCAGGCGCATCGCCTGCCCGACGAAATAGCCGTTGTTCAGGATGTTGTGGTGCGACAGCGTGACGCCCTTCGGCGTGCCGGTGGTGCCGCTGGTGAACTGGATGTTGATGGGGTCGTCGAACTGCAATGCCGGGCCCAGTTCCCGCAGTGCCGTGCGTTCCCGCTCCCCGCCCAGGGCCAGCACATCGGCGAAGGGCAGGGCACCGGCCAATGGGGCGGAGGAAACGGGGCCGCCGAGCTGGATCACCACCCGCAGCGCCGGCAGCCGTGCCGCGCGCAGCTTCCCCGGTGGGCCGCTATCCAGCTCCGGCGCGATCTGCCGCAGCATCCCGGCATAGTCGCTGGTCTTGAAGGACGTGGCCGTCACCAGCGCGGCGCAGCCCACCTTGTTCAGCGCGAACTCCAGCTCGTGCAGCCGGTAGGCCGGGTTGATCGTCACCAGCACCAGGCCGGCGCGCGCCGCGGCGAACTGGGTCAGCGCCCATTCCACCCGGTTCAGCGACCAGATGCCGACCCGCTCGCCCCGCCGCAGCCCGAGCGCCAGGAAGCCCGCCGCCAGCCGGTCCACCTGCTTCCGCAGCTCCGTCCAGTTCCAGCGCACGCCCTGGCCCCGGTCGATCAGCGCCGGCCGGCCCGGCCAGGTCTCCGCCGTGCGGTCCAGCCGCTGCCCGATCGTGTCGCTCAGCAGCGGCGTCTCGCAGGCCCCATGGACATAGCTGAGTTCCCCGGCACCCATCCTGTCTGTCCTCCCTTGGCTTCTTCCGGAGGGCCTCCCGGGAGGAAAGGCGCCGCCTTTCCCCCGGACCCCCTATCCGCCAGGAACCTGAGGTTCCTGGACCTCCCATTCATTGGTTTTGGCGGCGAGCGCCCGTGCCACCCTGGAAGCCGGCTCGCGTTCCAGCGCCACGCAGATCATGCGTCCCGCTGCGGCGAGGCGGGGGAGGTCCACGCCGGTCCCGATGCCCATGCCGTCGAGCATGTAGACCACGTCCTCGGTCGCGACATTGCCCGAGGCACCCTTGGCATAGGGGCAACCGCCCAGCCCGGCCACGGCGCTGTCCACCACCGAGACGCCAAGCTCCAGGCAGGCCAGGATATTCGCCAGCGCCTGGCCATAGGTGTCGTGGAAGTGCAGCGCCAGCCGTTCCAGCGGCACATGCTCCGCCACAACCTCGACCATCCGCCGCGCGGCGAGCGGCGTGCCCGTGCCGATCGTATCGCCGAGCGAGACCTCGTAGCAGCCCATGCCGGCCAGCGCGGCCGCGACGCGCGCCACGGCCTCCGGCGACACGGCGCCCTCATAGGGGCAGCCGAGCACGCAGGAGACATAACCGCGTACCCGCAGCCCGGCGGCGAGCGCCCGCTCCACCACCGGGGCGAAGCGCTCCAGGCTCTCGGCGATGGAGCAGTTGATGTTGGCGCGCGAGAAGCTCTCCGAGGCCGCGCCGAAGACCGCGATCTCTCGTGTCCCGGCGGCCAGCGCCGCTTCCAGCCCCTTCAGGTTCGGCACCAGCACGGGATAGTCCACGCCGGGGCGCGGCGTGAGCCCGGCCAGCACCTCCGCCGTGCCCGCCATCTGCGGCACCCATTTCGGCGAAACGAAGCTGCCTGTCTCGATGCTGCGAAGGCCGGCATCGGCCAGGGCCTCGACCAGCGCGATCCTCGTGGCGACGGAAACGGGCCGCGCCTCGTTCTGCAGCCCATCGCGCGGACCCATCTCCACGATGCGGACATGACCGGGGAACATCACGCCGTCTCCGTTGCGAAGGTCACGAGCTGCGTGCCTTCCTCCACCATCTCGTCCACGCCATGGCGGATGCTCTCCACCACGCCCCCGGCGGGGGCGGAGAGGGTGAGCTCCATCTTCATCGCTTCCAGGACCAGCAGGGGCGTGCCCTTGGCCACCTTGTCGCCGGGGGAAACCAGGACGCGCGTCACCCGGGCGGGAATCGGGGCGATCACGCGGTCGCCGCCGGCGGCCTGGCTTTCGGGCGGCGCCAGCGGATCGAGCACGCGCAGCCGCACGCCGAGGCCGCCGCGCAGCACGGTCAGCATGTCGCCCTGCCGTGCCACGGCCATCCGGTGCTGCACGCCGTCGAGGCGCAGGCGCAGCCCGTCCTCCGTCTCCTCCGCCGCCACATGCGCGCTGTTGCCGCCGGGCAGGGTGAGGTCCAGCGATCCGTCCCGGCGCAGCGCCGCGCGCAACAGAACGCGCTCGTCTCCGGCCTCGAAGAGCAGGTCCTGGTAGCCCGCCCCGTTCATCCGCCAGGCATCGGCGGTGGCCCAGGGCGAGAAGGGATCGCCCGACCCTCGCGCCGCCGCCCCGGCAGTCCGTGCTTCCTCCCGCAGCACCGTCCAGGCGGCGGCCGCCCAGGCCGGCGTGTCCGGCACGGGCTCGGCGGAACCTTCCAGCACCTCCGGGTGCCGGGCGATGAAGCCGGTGTCGAGATCCGCCGCCAGGAAAGCGGGATGCGTGGCCAGGGCGCGCAGCAGGGCGAGGTTGGTGCGCACCCCCACCACCTCGTATTCCGCCAGCGCCGCGGCGAGGCGCCGTGCTGCCGCGTCGCGGTCCTCGCCATGCACGATCAGCTTGGCGATCATCGGGTCGTAGTTCGGCGTGATCGCGTCGCCCTGGCGCACGCCGGTATCGACGCGCACGCCGTCGCTCTCGCGCGGCTGGCGCAGATGCGCGAGCGTGCCGGTGGAGGGCAGGAAGTCGCGCGACGGGTCCTCGGCATAGATCCGCGCTTCAATGGCGTGTCCCTGGATGCGGAGGTCTTCCTGCCGCAGCGGCAACGGCTCGCCGGCGGCGACGCGGAGCTGCCACTCCACGAGGTCCTGCCCGGTGATCGCCTCGGTGACGGGATGCTCCACCTGGAGGCGGGTGTTCATCTCCATGAAGAAGAAGCGCCCGTCTTCCGCGATGAACTCCACCGTGCCGGCGCCGACATAGCCCACGGCCCGCGCGGCGGCGATCGCGGCCTCGCCCATCGCGCGCCGCTGCGCCTCGTCCAGCCCCGGGGCGGGGGCTTCCTCGATCACCTTCTGGTGCCGCCGCTGGATGGAGCAGTCGCGCTCGAAGAGCGAGACCGCGTTGCCCTGCATGTCGGCGAAGACCTGGATCTCGATATGGCGGGGCCGGGTCAGGTACTTCTCGATCAGAACGTGGTCGTCACCGAAGGAGGCCCTGGCCTCGCGCTTGGCGCCCTCGATGGCCGCCTCCAGATCGCCAGCCGCCTCGACCACGCGCATGCCCTTGCCGCCACCGCCCGCCGAGGCCTTGATCAGCACGGGATAGCCGATCCGCGCGGCTTCCTCGGCCAGCAGAGCCATCTCCTGGCGCTCGCCGTGATAGCCCGGCACCAGCGGCACGCCGGAGCGTTCCATGATCGACTTGGCGGCGGATTTCGAGCCCATGGCGCGGATCGCCGCGACCGGCGGGCCAATGAAGGCGATCCCGGCCGCCGCGCAGGCCTCGGCGAATTCCGCGTTCTCGGACAGGAAGCCGTAGCCGGGATGGATCGCCTCCGCCCCGGAGCGCCGCGCGGCATCAAGGATGCGGGGGATGGAGAGATAGCTTTCCCGCGCCGGGGCCGGGCCGATGGGATAGGCCTCGTCGGCGAGATGGACGTGCCGCGCCGCGCGGTCGGTCTCGGAATAGACCGCGACGCTGCCGATGCCGAGACGCTGCGCGGTGCGGATCACCCGGCAGGCGATCTCGCCGCGATTGGCGATGAGGATCTTGCGGAACATCGCCTCGTCCTCAGTTCATGCGCTCGGGCGGCATACGTTGGAGGATGCGCCAGGACGGAGGGCGCTTGCCGAGGAAGGCGCCCAGTCCCTCGCGCCCTTCCTCCGAGGCGCGCCGCTCGGCGATGCGCCGGCCGGTTTCGGCGGACAAGGCCTCGTCCACCACGCGTCCCTCGCAGAGGAAGACGAGGTCCTTGGCCGCCGCCTGCGCACCTGGAGCCCCTTGCAGCAGCGCCTCCAGCACCTTCTCCGCCTCTGCTTCCAGCTCCGCCGCCGGCACCACCTCATGCACCAGCCCGATCTCCAGCGCCCGGTGGGGTGGGATCACCTCGGCGGTGGTGAAGTAGCGGCGCGCCTGCCGCGCCCCGATGGCGGCGACGACATAGGGGCTGATGGTGGCAGGTGTCAGGCCCAGCCGCACCTCGCTCAGGCAGAAGCGGGCCGTGTCGGCGGCCAGCACCACGTCGCAGCAGCAGGCGAGCCCGACGCCGCCGCCATAGGCCGCGCCCTGCACCAGCGCCAGGGTCGGTTTCGGCAGGCGGGCGAGCAGGTGCATCAGCCGCGCCAGCTTCGCCGCGTCGGCGAGGTTGTCCTGGTGCGAATGTTCCGCCATGCGCCGCATCCAGTCGAGGTCCGCCCCCGCGGAGAAGGAGCGCCCGGCGCCGGTCAGCACCACGGCGCGCACGCGCGGGTCCGCGCCCAGCTCCTCCAGCGCCGCGGAAAGCCCGGCGATCAGCGCGTCGTCGAAGGCATTGTGCCGCTCTGGCCGGTTCAGGGTGAGCCGCGCCACGCCGCGCGGGTCGATCTGCAGCAGGATGGTGTCGTTCATGGCGGTCCTCACATCCGGAACAGGCCGAAGCGCGTCGGCTCGATCGGCGCGTTGAGGCTGGCCGAAAGGCCCAGCGCCAGCACGCGGCGCGTCTCGGCCGGGTCGATCACGCCATCGTCCCACAGCCGCGCGGAGGAATAGGTGGGGTGGCCCTGCGTCTCGTACTGCGCGCGGATCGGTGCCTTGAAGCCTTCCTCCTCCGCCGCGCTCCAGCTTCCGCTCCTGGCCTCGATGCCGTCGCGGCGGACGGTGGCGAGGACGGAGGCAGCCTGCTCCCCGCCCATCACGCTGATGCGGGCATTGGGCCACATCCAGAGGAAGCGCGGCGAATAGGCGCGGCCGCACATGCCGTAATTGCCGGCGCCGAAGCTGCCGCCGATGATCACGGTGAATTTCGGCACGGCGGCGGTGGCCACGGCCGTCACCATCTTGGCGCCATCCTTGGCGATGCCGCCGGTCTCGTACTTCTTGCCGACCATGAAGCCGGTGATGTTCTGCAGGAAGACCAGCGGGATGCCGCGCTGGGCGCAAAGCTCGATGAAATGCGCCCCCTTCTGCGCGCTCTCGCCGAAGAGGATGCCGTTGTTGGCCACGATTCCCACCGGATAGCCCCAGATATGGGCGAAGCCGCAGACCAGCGTGGCGCCATAGAGGCGCTTGAACTCGTCGAACTCGCTGCCGTCCACCAGCCGCGCGATCACCTCCCGCACCTCGAAGGGCTTGCGGCGGTCGGCGGGGATCAGGCTGTAGAGGTCCTCCGCCGGATAGAGCGGGGCGCGGGGCTCGCGGATCGCCAGGGAAGGGCGCTTCGTGGCGTTCAGGCTGGCGACGATGTTCCGGGCGATGCCCAGCGCATGGGCGTCGTTCTCGGCATAATGGTCGGTGACGCCGGAGGTGCGGCTGTGGACATCGGCGCCGCCCAGCTCCTCCGCCGTCACCACCTCGCCGGTCGCGGCCTTCACCAGGGGCGGACCGGCCAGGAAGATGGTGCCCTGGTTGCGGACGATGATGCTCTCGTCGCACATGGCGGGCACATAGGCGCCGCCTGCGGTACAGCTTCCCATCACCACCGCGATCTGCGGGATGCCCTGCGCCGACATGCGTGCCTGGTTGTAGAAGATGCGCCCGAAATGGTCGCGGTCGGGAAAGACCTCGTCCTGCTGCGGCAGGTTGGCGCCGCCGGAATCCACGAGGTACAGGCAGGGCAGGCGGTTCTGCTCGGCGATCTCCTGGGCGCGGAGGTGCTTCTTCACCGTCAGCGGGAAATAGGTGCCGCCCTTCACCGTCGCGTCATTGGCGACGATCATGCATTCGCGCCCCGAGACGCGGCCGATCCCGGCCACCATTCCGGCCGAGGGCACCTCGCCGCCATACATGCCCTGCGCTGCGAGCTGGCCGATCTCCAGGAAGGGCGAGGCCGGATCGATCAGCGCCCGGATGCGATCGCGCGGCAGCAGCTTGCCGCGCCCCAGATGCTTCTGCCGCGCCGCCTCGCCGCCGCCGAGGCGGACCTGCTCGGCCAGGGCACGCAGCTCGTCGGTGACGGCGCGCATCGCTTCGGCATTGGCGCGTGCCTCGGCGCCGCGGGGATCGAGGGCGGTTTCCAGGACTGGCATGGCCCGCGCCTCACGCCGTTTCACGGAAGAGTTCCCGCCCGATCAGCATCCGGCGGATCTCGCTCGTCCCGGCGCCGATCTCGTAGAGCTTGGCATCGCGCAGCAGGCGCCCGGTCGGGTATTCGTTGATATAGCCATTGCCGCCCAGGCACTGGATCGCCTCCAGCGCCATCCAGGTGGCCTTCTCGGCGGCGTAGAGGATCGCGCCCGCCGCGTCCTTGCGCGTTGTCTGTCCCCGATCGCAGGCCTGCGCCACGGCATAGACATAGGCGCGGCAGGCGCTGAGCGTGCTGTACATGTCGGCCAGCTTGCCCTGCATGAGCTGGAACTCGCCGATCGCCTGGCCGAACTGCTTCCGCTCGTGCACATAGGGGAGCACGACATCCATGCAGGCCTGCATGATGCCCAGCGGCCCGGCGGCGAGCACGGCGCGCTCGTAGTCCAGCCCGCTCATAAGCACGTTCACGCCCCGGCCGAGGCCGCCCAGGATGTTCTCCTCCGGCACCTCGCAATCCTGGAAGACCAGCTCGCAGGTGTTGGAGCCGCGCATGCCGAGCTTGTCCAGCTTCTGCGCCGTGGAGAAGCCCCGGAAGCCCTTCTCGATCACGAAGGTGGTGATGCCGCGCGGCCCTGCCTCCGGATCGGTCTTGGCATAGACCACCAGCACATCGGCATCCGGCCCGTTGGTGATCCACATCTTGTTGCCGTTGAGCACGTAGCGGTCGCCGCGCTTCTCGGCCCGCAGCTTCATCGACACGACGTCGGAACCCGCGCCTGGCTCGCTCATCGCCAGCGCGCCGATATGCTCGCCCGAGATCAGCTTCGGCAGGTAGCGCTGCTTCTGTGCCTCGCTGCCGTTGCGCCGGATCTGGTTGACGCAGAGGTTGGAATGCGCGCCGTAGCTGAGCCCGACCGAGGCCGAGGCGCGGCTGATTTCCTCCAGCGCCACGACATGGTCGAGATAGCCCATGCCGGCGCCGCCCAGCTCCTCCGGCACGGTGATGCCGAGCAGGCCGAGATCGCCGAACTTGCGCCAGAGATCGTTGGGGAAGGCGTTCTCGCGGTCGATCTCCGCGGCGCGTGGAGCGATCTCCCGCCGTGCGAAGGCGGAGACCTGCTCGCGCAGGGCCTCGGTGGTCTCGCCCAGGCCGAAATCCAGCCCCTGGAAGCCACTGGACATGCGTAACCCTCCCCTGAACGCGCACGCTTGGACATGGGGCCACTGACGGGCCTCGTTGCAAACGAACATACGTAAGTTTATGCTGGCTGGGAAGAGGTCAAGGAAACGATGGCGCGTATCGCAGGCTCGAAAGGCCCCCGCACGGCGGCGCTGATCCGCGAGGTCGGGCTGACCCTGATCCACGAGCATGGCTTCGAGGCGATGAGCCTGCGCGACCTCGCGGCGGAGGTCGGAATCCAGCCCGCCTCGCTCTACAACCATATCTCCTCGAAGCAGGAACTGCTCTTCGGCCTGGTGCGCGAGCATATGGAGGCGCTGCTCGCCAGCACGGAGGCCGCGCTGGACGCCGCGCCGCCCGATCCCCGGGGGCAGGTGCGCGCCTTCGTGGCGCATCACCTGCTCTACCACATGGACAAGAAGCGCGAGGTCTATGTGGCGAATTTCGAGCTGCGCGCGCTGGAGCCGCGGAACCGCGACGCCATCCTGGCCCTGCGCCGGGGCTATGAGGGCCGGCTCATCGCCCTGCTGGACGCGGGCGTCGCGGCGGGGGGATTCGCCCTGGCCGATACGCGGGTCGCCGCCTATGCCATGCTGGCCATGCTGACCGGCGTCTGCACCTGGTACCGCCCGGACGGTCGCCTGACGCCGGAGGAGGTGGTGCGGCTGCACACCGACCTCGTTCTCGAAGGCTGCCGTCGCCCGGAGGAGGCATTGCCGGCCTGACCGCTCCGACACCATGCCGGGGCTGGAATCGGGGTGCTGTCCGGTGCATTCGTGTCATGGGGGAAATGACGCGATTCATGCACGCATGAAGATAATCTCAAGGGATACACAAACTCACTGCGTGTGGAAAACCCATGCCGGGTCCGTAGTCTCGCGCAACCATGACGAATTCTGTTTCCCGTTGCGTTGCAGCATATTACGCAGATCGGCAAGTTTTCCGAGGCAAGGACAGGAATGAAAGCCGTCGCGACACTCTTTTCGGCCCTGATGCTGGCGGCATGGGCCTGCCCGGCAAGGGCCGCGCCCACCGGGTCGGCGCCCGAGGTGATCCAGAAGGTCGTCTACCACAACAACGGCGGCAGCGCGGATATCTCGATCTTCATCAAGGCGGAGATCTTCTTCCGCCGCCATGTGCTGGGCGAGGATGTGACGGGCGAGGCGAACGCGCCCTACTTCAACGGGCTGCTCGACAATATCCGCAACCACATCAATGCGGTCGGCAAGGAGCATGTGCGCATCGCCGTGGTGGACCATTCCGCCGGCGTGGATATGCTCAAGCTCGCGATCACTGACAAGGCGATCGCGGGCAAGCTGGATGCCCTGCGCGCGGATGGCGTGCGGTTCCTTATCTGCGCGAACACGCTCAACGCGCGGCACATCTCCCTGGGCCAGCTCCATGGGGCGAAGCCCGAGGATGTCGTGCCGAGCGGCGTGGCCGAGATCGCGACGCTGGAACAGGTGGGCTACGTCTATATCCATCCGTGAGGCCATGCGGACCGTGGAGCCGGAGCTCAGGCCTCGCCGCCGTCCTGGTGGTGTGGCCGGTCCTGCCCCAGCAGGCGCTCCGCGATTCCGGCGAAGAGATCCACTCCCTGCGGCAGGGCCGCCTCGTCGAAGTCGAAATCCACCGCGTGGTGAATGCCCTTGAGATCGGCGCCCAGCAGGAAGTAGGTCGCGCTGCCGCCCTGTTCCTGCACCCGGCGCAGCATCAGCGTGGCATCGTCGCCGCCGCCGATCGGCCATTCCGGCTCGATCCGCGTGATCCCCGGCACGGTGCGCGCCACGTCCGCGACGATGGCGGCGGCCTCCGGGCTCGGCGTGGCGCCGATGCTGCCGCCCATCTCCTCGATGCGCAGCGCGACATCCTGCATCGCCGCCGCCCCGGCCAGCACTTCCCGCGCCCGGCAGTCCATGTAGTCCAGTGCCGCCTGCGAGCCGCCGCGTACCTCCAGCACGAGGTGGCAGGAATCGGCGATCACGTTGCGGCCGCTGCCCGCCACCATCCTTCCGACATTCACCAGGGTCGGTGCCTCGGCATGGCGGCTGATGGCGTGCAGGTTCAGCGCCGCCGTGGCCCCGGCCAGCAGGGCGTTGCGCCCTTCCTGCGGTCCCATCGCGGCATGCGCGGCGCGGCCTTCCAGGAAGGCATCCAGCTTGTTGGAATAGAGGAAGCCCGTGGCCACCGGCGCCACCGTGCCCGAGGGCAGCAGGCAGCCGAGATGCCCGGCGAAGAAATGGTCCACCCCGTCCACGACGCCGGCAGCCACCATGGGCCGGGCGCCGCGTCCGCCTTCCTCGGCGGGCTGGAAGATCAGGCGGATCGTGCCCCGCCAGCGCGCGGTCGGCGATGCGAGGCGGGCGGCCAGGGCCAGGCCGATGGCGGTGTGCCCGTCATGGCCGCAGGCATGCATCACCCCGGCGCGGCGCGAGCGGAAGCCCTCCCTGTTCGGCGCATGGTCCAGCACCTCCGTCTCCCGCACCGGCAGCGCGTCCATGTCGAAGCGGAAGGCGAGCACGGGGCCGTCGCCGCGCCGCAGCTCCGCCACCACCCCGGTCTGGCCGCCCGGCATGCGCGCCACCCATTCCGGCGGCGCGCCGGCCGCCAGCGCCGCCTCACGCGCCGCCACGGTCTCGGCCGGGGAGGGGCGGCCGGGCATCTCGCCCTCCACCATGACCTCCGGCCCCGCCTTCACCGACCAGCCGAGCCGTTCCAGCGTGACGGCCACCTTCGCGGCGGTGCGGTATTCCAGGAAGCCCAGCTCCGGGAAGCGGTGCAGGTCGCGCCGGATCCGCACCACGCCGCCATCGTTGGCGCCGGTCGCCGCGGCGAAATCCAGATCCGTTCCCATTTTCGGCTCCATGCCTGGTTCCTTCCGCCTCTGCTCATGTGCGGGGCAAGCCTGCCCGCGATACGGGCCGAAAGACACCCACGCCCCTGCCGGGGCAAGGGGCCGGGCTCCGCCGGCGGTTGACGCGCCGCCGCCAGGGGGCGGAAAGTCGCGGCCCGCCGATCATCCCCGTTCCGCCAGAAACGCCCGATGGGAGAAGCCCGATGAACGTGACCACGCCGCCCTCCAGCCTCCCGCCCGCCAGCCTACGGGGGATCAGCGAGGAGGAATGGAAGATCCGCTGCGAGCTCGCGGCGCTCTACCGGCTCGTCGCCTATCACCGGATGACGGACCTCATCTACACCCATATCAGCGCCCGCCTGCCGGGGCCCGACCACCACTTCCTGATCAACCGCTACGGCGTGATGTTCCACGAGATGCGGGCCAGCGACCTGGTGAAGATCGACCTGGAGGGCAACGTGATCGAGGAGGACGCTTCCTCCAAGCCGGTCAATGCCGCGGGCTTCACCATCCACTCCGCGATCCACATGACGCGGGATGACGCGGCCTATGTCGTCCATACCCATACCAGCGCCGGCATCGCTGTCTCGGCGCAGAAGGAGGGGCTGCTGCCGATCAGCCAGCACGCGCTGAAGTTCCATGGCCACCTCGCCTATCACGGCTACGAGGGCATCGCGCTGGACCTCGACGAGCGCGAGCGGCTGGTCGCCGATCTGGGGCAGCACAAGGCGATGATCCTGCGCAACCACGGGCTGCTGGTCACGGGCCGCACGGCGGCGGAGGCCTTCAACAACATCTACTACCTGGAGCGCGCCTGCCAGGCGCAGGTGGCGGCGCTCTCGGCCGGCATGGACCAGATCGTCTTCCCGCCGGAGGAGGTGCGCCTGCGGACCGCGGAGCAGTTCAACCGCTCCGACTCCCCGCATATCTACGACCTCGCCTGGACCGCCGCGCTGCGCCTCGTCGATGGCGACAAGGTGGATTATCGTTCATGAAGTGAGCCGGGCCGCGCCCGGCCGGAGGAAAGCGAGGTTTTCCGCGCTTTTCCGTGGAATGGGCGCGGCCTCCGCTGCGGCCGCGAAGGCTGGGCAGGGGGGCGGGGAGGGGAGTAGACAGGAACTCATTGCCGGAGTTGCCTGGTTCCCATGTTCCGCCGATCCGCTTTCCGGAAGCGACACCTGGCCCTTCTCCAGGTCCCGATCCTCGCCGGGTTCCTGGTTCTCGCCCCTCTCGCCTGGGCGCAGCCGCCCGATACGGTCTGGCTCGACCAGCTCACCTGGACGGAGATCCGGGCCGCCACCCAGGCCGGCAAGCGTACCGTCATCATCCCCGTGGGCGGCACGGAGCAGAGCGGCCCCTTCATCGCCGTGGGCAAGCACAATGCCCGCGTGGCGGTGCTCGGCGAGCAGATCGCCCGGCAGCTCGGCAATGCCCTGCTCGCCCCGGTGATCGCCTATGTGCCGGAAGGCAACATCAACCCGCCCAGCTCGCACATGCGCTTTCCCGGCACGATCAGCATCCCGCCCGAGGTCTTCGAGGGCCTGCTGGCCTCCGCCGCCGAAAGCTTCGCCGCGCATGGCTTCACCGACATCGTGCTGATCGGCGACCATGGCGGCTACCAGAAGAACCTGCGGCATGTGGCCGACCGCCTGAACCGCCAATGGGCCAAGGGCCCGGCGCGGGCGCACTACATCGCGCAGTACTACGACACCATCGAGAGCAGCTTCGCCCCGGCCCTGCGCGCCCGTGGCCTGGGCGACGACATCGGCACCCATGCCGACCTCATGGACACCGCCCTGACGCTCGCCACCCGCCCCTCCCTGGTGCGGCAGCAGGCCCTCCAGGCCGCGACCGAGAAACCCGGCGCGGCCCAGGGCGTCTATGGCGGCGACCCGCGCCCGGCCACGGCGGAGCTCGGCCAGATCGGCACCGGCGCCATCGTCGCCCAGACTGTGGCCGCCATCCGCCAGGCCACCACGCCGCGCCGCTGACCCGCCTTCCGCAGCCGGGAACATGCCGGTTCACATGCCCGCGCCCCGGCCCCGCCTCCCCCTTCGCCCGAGG